>JAKSCF010000212.1 GCA_022360735.1 Clostridia bacterium | reverse complement strand
TATAAATAAATGGCAATGATTGACTGGTCAGTCATGTTCGTGATAAAATAAAATCACACAATAAGAAAAGGATGACGGTAATATGAAGGAAAAAAAAGAGAGAATTTTGGAGGCTGCATTAATTGAGTTTTGTGAGAACGGTATCAGCAAGACAAAGGTATCGAATATTGCAGAAAGGGCAGGGGTAGGTCATGGTACTGTTTTTAACTACTTTAATAGTAAGGATGATTTAGCAAAAGAACTATATATCTACTGTAAAGAAAACTTTATCAACAGCCTTAAGAAGAATGTCGGTCAACAAATGGATTATAGAGAAAAATTAAGAACAGTTTATTTTAATATATTAAAATATTTTAGAGGAAATCCTGATCAATACAAATATTTTAACTTAGCAAGTATACTGAATCAAGTAGATGAAGAAACCAAAGAAAAAGGATATGCAATTATGCTGGATGAATTTGGAGTTTTTGTACGAGAAGGAATAGAAAAGGGCGTCATTAAAAAAATGGATGAAAAATATCTGTTGAGTTTATTTTATAAGATGGCTTCTGCAAACGTTGAATATATTGGCTCTTATCCAGAAAAAAACAACCCGGATTTCATAGAAAAAACTTTTGACTTAATGATTGACACCATATTTATAAAAAAGTAAATAAAGATAGAAAAAATCTTTTATAATACATAAGCGTGACTGACCAATCAATCAAAATGTAGGAGGATATGATGATTTACAGAGAGGTTCCCAAAAACAATGATAAGTTATCTTCACTTGGATATGGACTGATGAGATTGCCTATGGAGAATGGAAAAATTGATGACCAAAGAGCTAAAGAACAACTTTTTTTTGCTATTGATAACGGAGTGAACTATATTGATACAGCATGGACCTACCATGATGGTGATAGTGAAGCTTTTGTGGGGAGGGTATTAACGAAAGCGTACAGGCAAAAAGTAAAAATTGTTTCAAAGCTGCCCCAATGGTTGTGTAAAAGCAAAAAAGAGATGCATTATTATATGGATAAGCAGCTTGAAAAGATGAAGATCCAATATATAGATTATTATTTAATCCATTCAATAGATGGTCCCAGATGGGAAGAATTAAAAGAAATAGGTGTTCTTGAGTTCCTTGATGAAATAAAAGAACAAGGAAAAGCAATTAACGTAGGATTTTCTTATCATGGTAATCAAAAGGATTTTAGTGGTATGGTTGATGACTATGATTGGGATATGTGTCAAATTCAATATAATATTTTGGATGAAGAATATCAAGCCGGAACTAAAGGGCTAAAATATGCCGCTTCTAAAGGTATGGCTGTGATGATAATGGAACCCCTAAGAGGCGGGATGCTGGCAAATAATGTGCCTAATGAAGTTAGACGCATATATGACACAGGAAAAACTCAACGAAGTAATGCAGAGTGGGCTTTGAAGTGGTTATTGAATCAGCCTGAAGTTACAGTCGTGTTATCGGGTATGAATGAAAAAGAGCATATTATAGAAAACTTAAAAATTGCATCCGAAACGAATACAAATTCATTGACACAAGAAGATTTAGAAATAGTTAAAAAAGCGGGGGAAACTTATAGGAGTTTAATGAAAATTGGATGCACATCATGTGGATACTGTATGCCTTGCCCTAAAAATGTAGATATTCCTAATGCTTTTCACTTATATAATGCCTATCATATGAACGATGATAAAAAGCGTATCAAGATGTTGTTTATGGCACAAATGTCAGGTGCTGTGAGTTCACAATCCTTACCAAGTCAATGCATCAATTGCGGCAAATGTACAAAACATTGCCCACAAAATATTGAGATACCAAAACAACTGGAACAAGTCAAGAAAATATTTGAATTTCCTTTTATGCCTGTGGTGGTAAAAGTATGGAAATTTATGAACCGCAGAAAGAAGTAAGTAAAAAACTTTGTCAAAGTGTTTACCTAGATATGAATGAGCCGAAATTATAGGCTTGCAGAACTACAACGGCAAGTCTATTTTTTATGCTATAATAAAGGTTGTGATAAACCAAAAATAAAAGGAGTTAGAAAATGAAGCAAGAGCGGTTAGAGAATAAAAAAGGTCTATTAATAATAACGGTTATTACATTAATCTTTATAATCATTTATATTTCGTCAATAGTGTATACAAATTCAATAGGTGATTCACAATTTATGTATAGAGCTTGGGGATGGACAGAGTACTTTATTGGGATTTGCTCTGTAGGTGTCATTATAAAAAAATATAAAGCAATAAAGCTGAGATATATAGCTGTTGGAATGTTGTTGATGCTGATCAGCAGTGTAAGTTTTTATTACAGAACCAATTGGGTGACGATCTTACCACAAGTTTTTATTATTACCAGTACTTTCGTAGCAAGCAGTTTAATATCCGATGGGCCGATAAAGGCATCTATAGTTAAGGGCAATATAAAGAAATCCATAACATCTTTTATAATAGGTGCTGGAATTAGTTTGCCCTTAGGGATCATAAATCTAATGTACTTTAGAAGTACATTTGGCATCAGAGCATTTGAATCTCCGGCATTTTCAGCATTTATAGCACTACAGCCGGGTATTGCCGAGGAAATAATTTTTAGATTTTTTATTATGAATGTCTTGATGGTTGTATTGTCAAAATACTTTTCGAAAAATACTGCCATTATCTTGAGTTTTATTTTTGCTATAGTTCCTCATAGTCTCATTCATTTTTCAGAATTGTGGATTGTAAACCCCATAGGAGCTATTTCCATGCTGATTTTGACATGTTCTTTATTTGGATTTCCAATGGCCTATTTACAATATAAAAGAGATTTAGAGACTGCCATAGCCTTTCATTGGTGTATTGATTTTATCAGATTTTGGGGAGGGTATTAATGGTAAATATTAAATTAAGCTATCTTTCCTTGACATATTAAGTGATAGATTAGCACCAGATGAAGTGGTATAATTTGTTATAGAAACGTATCTCTTAAGAGAATAGTTGTTATCTACAATATTGAATGTCTAAACAAAGTGAACCAATTTTTAGTTTTTGCACTTCAATTGATTAAAATCTTATCTAGTAATCCAATGTTTTTACCGGAATTCGCATGAGCCCATAAATGAAAACCCATCATATAATTTTTAAACCCTGCATAAAAGTATAGGAATGTTCCCTAAGGGGACAAACAGCATTAACCAAATGATGAATTTATACTATAGGGAGTGTTGATTGATATGTATGATCCGTTTTATAATCTCGAAAACCCAGAAATATTACGTTATGAATATGCTTGGGTTAATTTTATTAATAATGAAAAGGTGGATAATCATGCTATTCGGCCTATAATACTTGAATCGTGGAAGCGATGTAAAACTGCAAATATTAATTATTTCATGCGTGAAAGGCAGCCATTGTTAGAGTATAAAAGTCTTTCTCATAGAATAGAACAGAACAAAACGCTGTTGGACACTGCTCTGCCATTTATGGAAACATTAATAGACATTGTCAATGAATCGGGTTTAAGTGTTGGAATTGTCGACCGAGACGGCTTTTTATTAAACTACATCAACAGCGATAAGATAACAGAGAAAACCCATTATGTATTTCAAATTGGAGAAAACGTAAAAGAGCAGAATATTGGAACCAATAGTTGTGGTTTAGTATTAAAATTTAAAAAACCTTTCCGAGTGGTTGGTTCTGAACATTACTGTCAAATGTTACAAAATAATGCTTGCTATTCATCTCCTATTTTTGACAGAATGGGCGAGTTGATAGGGATATTGAATATGACAATGTGCATGCATGCATTAAATAACCACACATTAGGCATGGTAGTGGCTGCTGCAAAAGCCATAGAAAATGAATTGCAGTTAAAAGATATCCACAGACAAATCATTAAAAACAGTGAAGAACAACAAGAAATTTTAGAAACCGTAACAGATGGTGTTATTTACATTAATGATGACCTTATTATTACTCAAGCCAATATGGAAATGGCACAACTCTTGGGCATGAAAAAAGAAGAAATAATAGGAAAAGATATCAATATTTTAAATACCGTACCTAAAATACCAATTATAATGGATCAACTTGACGGCATTAATCGATTTGAAGTTAAGATAGAAGGACGGGTTAAAAGTTTTAATTGCTTTTTAAAGGTAAAATATTTTTCCAGTAATGAGACAGTAAAAAGAAACAGAGTGTTAGTGTTTACAAAAATGGAAGAAATTCAAGAATTGGCAACAAAGATCAACATGACCAATCGTGCATATTTTAACTTTAAAGATATAATCGGCAACTCTCCGGCGTTAAGGGACGTAATTAACTTGGCACTTAGGATTGCCAGTCATAATTATCGCATTATCATTGAAGGTGAAAGTGGGACAGGCAAAGAAATGTTTGCACAAGCTATCCATAATAACAGTTCAAGGGCCAATGGTCCCTTTATTGCTGTAGATTGCGGCGCAATACCCCGAGAACTTTTAGAAAGCGAATTGTTTGGATATGAAGAAGGTTCTTTTACAGGAGCTAGAAAAGGCGGCCAACGAGGCAAGTTTGAATTGGCGCACCAAGGCACTTTGTTTTTAGACGAAATAGGTAATATGCCTATTGATATGCAGGCCAAATTGTTGAGAGTTTTACAAGAGAATTATATTATGAGAATCGGAGGATCCAAACCAATTTCTATTGATGTGCAAGTGATTGCAGCCACTAACTCAGATTTAAGCAAAGAGGTTGCCAAAGGAAGCTTTAGAGAAGACCTTTTTTATCGTTTAAATGTTATTTATCTTAAGCTGCCTTCTTTAAGAGAAAGAAAAGAGGATATACCCATCCTGATTTATCATTATATCAATAAAGAAAAAGTAAATTTAAATAGAAATATCAAAATAAATGATACTGCCATGAAAGTACTGATGAATTATGATTGGCCCGGCAATGTAAGGCAGCTGCATAATGTGATTGAAAGAATGATCATCATGTCAGAGCAGAATGTTCTGGGGATAGAATCCATTCCAAAAGAAATCACAGAGTTCGAATCCGATACAAAGAATTTTTTGCCCATAGAAATAGAGCCGTTAGAAAAAGCAACAGCAAAGTACATTAAAAGTGTACTCGATCAATCGGATGGAAATATTAAGAGGGCATCAGAAATCCTCCAAATCAGCAGAACCACTATTTATAGAAATCTGAATAAATATGATCTATTGTAAGTCAGCTATATGCCAATGCAGGATATGAGCTAAAGGAGGTTAGTGATGTATAGCAAAAATATAAAAAATTGTGAACAGTTTACCGAACAATACGATTTGGTCATTGTTGGAGGAAATGTAATCGATGTAAATGATAATACGATTAAAAAAAGGAATATCGGTATCTGCCAAAATAAAATAGAGATCGTAACATCAAAATATATTTCCGGTCATAAAACCATAGATGCAACGGGTCTAATGGTTGCACCCGGGTTCATTGATTTTAATTCACATGTGGACGGCAATCTTTATTCAGCTCAATGCCTTGTGAGGCAAGGCGGGACAACGACATTGGGCGGGTTAAGACACATCAACGGAAGAGTGATCAGAAAGATAGAGGAAGAGGGATTTGTTGTGAATCAAGGCTTTTTTATCTCCCATTCCTTTACATTAAGAAGTGCTGCAGGCATTGTGGATAGATATAAACCTGCTGCAAGAAGTGAAATAAAATTTATGAAAGATTTAGCAGAACGATTTTTAGAGCACGGGGCTTATGGCATCTATTTTGGCTTAGAATTTGTCCCAGGAACATCTATTGATGAGATGCTGGCTTTGGCAAAGGTAGCAAAAGAGCATGATAAAGTAATATCCGTTCATATTAGAAAGGATGGACCGGAAGGACTCCAGTATTTTGATGAAGTGATTCAAACTGCAGAATTAACCGGTGTCAAAGTTCAAATGATACAACTGGTTTATAATATAGGCATAGGCGGGGCAATGGAAAAAGGACTGGGAATCATTGAAGAGGCAAGACAAAGAGGATTGGATATCACCGGGGATAGTGGTGTATATGATGCATTTACGGCTTGTATAGGCACGAGCATCTTTGATCCGGGATGGGAAAAAGAGTATGGGAAATATGGGGTTAATGATCTCTTAATATCATCGGGTATTTATATGGGGCAATACTGCACAAAAGACTTGTTCCACTATTTACGTCAAGAATTTCCCAGCACCTTAGTGACAGCTTTTGTATGCGATTCCGATGCTATTATTTCTGCTATGAAAAAATCATATATTTTTATTTCTACCAATGCAGCAGATGGTCCTCATTATCCCGGTATGGGAGCACCGGAAGTATCCGGGACATATCCGAAACTTATTGGGCAATATGTAAGGCAGAAGAAAGCAATAGGACTTATTGAAGCCATTAAAAAAATTACATTGCTTCCGGCTGAGAGATTTGGTTTAGTCAATAAAGGGGCTATTGAGGAAGGCATGGATGCAGATATCGCTATTTTCGATTATGACCATATTATTGACTGTGCCACATTTATGGGACAAGGTGAGCCCGATGCACCACCAAAGGGTATTCATTATGTATTGGTTAATGGCCAAATTGTGGTAAAAGACGGAGCATTAACCCAAAATTTATTCGCCGGAAAATTGTTAAGGAAATATTAGAGCAGCCAAAGGATGTTTCAATAGTGAACATCCTTTGTGAAGAAGATGGTCATTTAAACTCGAATCAATAATAATATGTTTTAAAATTAAACACTGTATTTATACAGTGTTTAATTTTAGGACAAAAACAAGCTGGAGCATGATCAGAAAACTGTAATTTTGAGCATTTCTAATGTGGTATAGATATTGCACTTGGGTAGATTTCATATCAGTGACTGTGCTTAAAAAATGTAAAGGAAAGGAGAAGAATTAAAAATATTATTTATTTTAAGGAGGATTGCATATGTCTAATGAGAAAGGTGTTACACTGGATAATCAGAAATTATCGCGTTCAGTGCCTTGGTGGATGTTAATCCCATGGTTAATTGGTGGTGTAACAGGCGGCGATTTTTATATTACTAACTCGTTTATTGTTAGTAATGGAGGGCCACTTACAGTCTTTGGATATCTAGGTGCAATGATTTTTGTCATCATCATGTCTTTGGTATATTGGGAGCTGGTTAGTACTTTCCCATATTCAGGAGGACAATATGTATTTATATCACGAGCATTTGGTAAATTTCCTGGATTTATAGTTTTCTTTGTTTATGCATTTAATTTTGCTTTCTGGATTCCTTTAAACCTTTCAGTTGCAGGTGCTTACCTCAACTGGATATTTCCTGAAATTCAAATCTCATCAACCATTTGGAGTATTATTATTGCAGTCATCTTTCATCTAATCGTATTTCGCGGCATATTATTTTCAACTTTAGTTCAGGTTGTGATGAGTATTGTGGCCATTACAGGGACGACCTTACTGGTAATTGTTCCAATGCTTAGAAATCCTGAAAAATTCTTGACCCTTGCGGCTACAAACTTAAATAGTGATTTCTTATTCCCGACTTTTGATGCTAAATTTGCCGGATTTTTTGCTTTAGCCGGTTTGACCATTACCTATATGGTGGGGTTCGAAATTGTTCCCATGCTTGCAGAAGAAATTAAATCAAGTCGTGCAAGGCTGGGATATATTCAAACCATGGGCAGTATGGGAATGGGTACCGTTCAGATTCTTTGTGCATTAGGTATGGTGACGCTTATTCCTTATCATATGTTTGCAAGTATGGCAAATACGGAAATGAACATACCTGCTGCGGCCATGGAAATGGCACCGGATTTATTGCCGGTCTTTGTAGTAAAAATTATTCTAGGGGCTGCAATTCTGAGTTCCTTTGCCACATGCCTTTCAGCCATTACAGGATTTACCAGGTCCATCTATGTGCTTGGAAGGGACCAAAGATTACCGAAAGTATTTTCATACCTGCATCCTAAGTATAAAACACCCGTTGGAAGTATTGTTCTTTGCTTTGTTTTAGGTATTTTAGGTTCTATTCAGCGTGAAATAGTAAGCTATGCTTTTGCTTTGGTTATGGCAGCCATGTTTATGTATATATTAATTCCCATTTCTCACATTATTTTAAGAAAAAAAGAGCCCAATACAATTCGTCCGGTTAAAACACCGTTTTACCCTATTATAAATATTATTGCCAGTACATGGGCGGCTTATATGTTTTATTATCAAGTTAAAACAGTACCTATAACGGTATGGTATTTCTTATTTGCGGTAATATGTTTGGGGATCGTCTTCTATTTCTATTATGATAAGAAACGTACGGTCTATATTAAAGCCATCGATAAAGACAAAAAACATTACTTTGGTTTGCCTATTTAAAGAATAGAAAGGTGGGTGAATGATTATGGCAGGATTGATCATTGCTTTATGTTTTGTTGTATTACTTGTGATATGGTGTATTCTCTTTTTCTTTGTGGCGCCTATGGCTCTGCCGGCATTGGCCAAGGGTATAAAAAGAAGAGTACCTAAATAAGTATGTATTATTAAAACCCTTAGCTGAGTGCTGAGAAAGTATAAAAAGGAGTGAAGAAAATGGCAGATGAAGCTTTAATCATTACAGGTGGATTGAATGTATTAAAAGTTCTTTGTTCCCTTCTTGCTGTTGTTATCATTACAACAATGATTATGTTCAGAACACAAAAAGATCTTTTAGAAGATGATAATGAAATCTATGACGTCACAGAGTTAGAACAATAAAATACATAACGGCCTCTGTGCCGTTGGAACCTTTGACTAATTTCTCATGGCACAGAGGTGCGTTCCCTACATCGTATAAAATACAATGTTTTATTGGATAACAAATGATTAACTTAAGTAAAAGAATTAACATTAAATAAGATATAAAAAAGAGGGATGTTATGAAAAGATCAAAACGCTTTCAGAAACTGGAAAAAAGACCTGTTAATATGGACAGCTATTCCAACGAGTGGGCTG
>JAKSCF010000488.1 GCA_022360735.1 Clostridia bacterium | reverse complement strand
CGGCGGCGTTTGGCGTGCGGTGCCGCACCGTCTTTGCGCAACATGATCGTCTCTTCGCCCTTGAGAACCCGGCGGCCGGCAGGGGTCACCGACCATTGTCCGTACTCGGCGATGTTCACCTCGGCGAGGCCCGCCGCGTAAAGCTGCCGGAAAATCGATCGCCATTCGGCCTTGGAGACGTCGGCGCCGACGCCGAACGTGGGCAGACCGTCGTGCCGGAAACGCATCACCGCATCAGTCGCCTCACCGCGCAAGACGGCGGTCAAATGCTCAACGCCGAAGCGCTCGCCGGTGCGCAGCATGGCGGACATGGCTTTTTGCGCAGCGATGGTCCCATCGAACCGCTCTGGCGGCTCTTCACACAAATCGCAATGGCCGCAAGGCTCCTCCCGTATCTCGCCGAAATAAGCGAGCAAGGTCTGTCGGCGACAGGTCGGCGCTTCAGCGAGGGCGAGCAACGCGGAAAAACGGGCGTGATCGGCGCGCTTGCGCGCCTCCGGCGCGTCGGACTCGTTAATCTGAAGCCGGCGCAGCTTCATATCGTCAAGGCCGTAGAGCGTGAGCGCTTCGGCCGAGGCGCCGTCGCGTCCGGCGCGGCCGATCTCCTGATAATAGCTCTCCACCGATTTGGGCAGGTCGGCGTGGACGACGTAGCGCACATCCGGTTTGTCGACACCCATGCCGAAAGCGATGGTGGCCGCCATCACCACGCCGTCGCTCTGAACGAAGGCGCGTTGGTTCGCGTTGCGCGTCGCGGAGTCGAGGCCTGCATGGTAAGGCAAAGCGTCAAGGCCCGCGGCAGTGAGCCGGTCCGCCATGCGTTCGGTTCCTTTGCGCGAGGCGCAATAGACGATCCCCGCCTGCCCGCGGCGTGCAAGCGCGAAAGTCTCGATCCTCTGGCCGGGATTGCGCTTCGGCTCGAAGGCGATGCGCAGATTGGGTCGGTCGAAGCCGCGGAGAAAAATCCTCGGCGGCGCGGGGAAAAGCTTGTCGACGATCTCCTTGCGCGTCGCTTCGTCCGCCGTGGCGGTGAAAGCGGCGATCTGCACGGCGCGCCCCTGCGCCGCGAGGCGGTCGCGAAAAGCGCTGAGCCTCAGATAATCAGGGCGGAAATCATGCCCCCACTGGGCCACGCAATGGGCTTCGTCCACCGCCAGAAGGCGGATCGACGCCTGCGCCAGCCGTTCCGCAGTTGCTTCCAGCGCCAGGCGTTCGGGCGCGCAGTAAAGCAGCTTCAACGCCCCGGAACGTAATCCGTCCCACGTGCGGGCTATCTCTTCGGGCGCGCTTGCGGAGGTCAGCGCCCCCGCCTCTACGCCCGCCGCCCGCAGCGCGGCCACCTGATCGTGCAT
>JAKSCF010000213.1 GCA_022360735.1 Clostridia bacterium | reverse complement strand
TTTCATGACCTAACAGCAATTTCACATTGCGTCGTAGGTCAGATGTCGCGTAATAGAAATCTACGATTTCGTCATGAAGCCGACGCCATGACCTAACAGAAATCTTTGATTTCGTCGTAGGTCAGATATCCTTAATCTTAATATCTAATTTGGCTAATCGACCTACATTGTCATATATATCACTTAAAAGTCACCTCTTAAGTTGATATCCCTTTTTTATTTCTAGCAAATCCAATGGTGGCGATTTCGTTAAGTTCTTTTTCTTCTTTTAGCTTTATTTCTTTAATAAACTGTTCAAGCTCTTTTTCTTCTAATGATTCCATAATTTTTCTTTCTTTTTGAGCACTCTCTAATTTTATTCTGGCTTCATCTCTTTGCTGTTCACAATGATTGACTTTATTTTTTTGTTCTTGAATTTTGCTCTCCAAATTTATCATATACTGCGCATAATGCTTCTGCTCTTGAATTTCAAATTGTTTTTTATGCGTTAGAGATTCCATGGCTTTCTGATGGGTATGTGATATGTTATCTAATACATCATTTTCTTTGTTTAACCGATTGTTAGCATCAGCAAAATCTTCTTTTTTAAAGTCTTCAATCTGTTTTTTATAATCTAAGACGCTTTGAAGTGAATAATTAAATTTCATATGCCTACCACCTTACTCTTAAAATAATGCTTGCATCTTATTGAGAGTGTTATCCAATGTACTCATTTCATCCATACTCTGCTTTAACAGTTCATTGATCCTAGGATAAATATTTATGGCTTCATCCAGTTTTGGATTAGAACCCTTAACATAAGCCCCAACATTAATTAAATCTTCTGACTCTTCATAGGTTGCCAGCATATCTCGGATCTTTGATGCCATGTCCAGATGTTCTCCAGATGCAACTTGTGACATCAACCTGCTGACGCTGCCATTAACATCTATCGCCGGGAAATGATTTTTTGCAGCTAGTTTTCTTGACAAAACAATATGCCCATCTAAAATTCCTCTCGCAGTATCTGAAATCGGCTCATTGAAATCATCGCCTTCTACCAGTACCGTAAAAAATGCTGTAATGGAACCTTTTTCAGACGTTCCCGCTCGCTCAAAGAGCTTGGGAAGCAAAGCAAAAACCGAGGGTGTATACCCTTTGGTCGTGGGGGGTTCGCCAATAGCCAGCCCTATCTCTCTTTGGGCCATTGCAAACCTGGTCACCGAATCCATAATCAGCATGACATTATAGCCTTTATCCCTAAAATATTCAGCTATTGAAATACCCGTATATGCACCTTTAATTCTTACCAAGGCCGGCTGGTCAGATGTGGCACAAACCACTACTGACTTTTTTAATCCTTCTTCTCCTAAATCTATGTCCAACACATTTTGTAATTCTCGGTTTCTTTCCCCTATTAATGCAATGACATTTATATCTGCATTAGAGTGTCTGCATATTTTACCTATCAAGGTACTTTTTCCCACCCCGCTGCCTGCGAATATCCCTATTCTTTGTCCCATTCCCACTGTTATAAGGCCGTCGATTGCTTTTATGCCTGTAGCCATGACTTTATCGATTCTTTTTCTTGTCAATGGGGAGGGTGGTTTTTGATATATGTCTACTTGATCTACAAGGTGTATTTCTTCGTGATCCAGGGGATGTCCCAGTCCATCCAGAACCTTTCCCAATAAATCATCCCCAACATTAATGCGCATACATTTACCGGTGGGTATCACCCTTGATCCGGGTGCAATACCGCTTAACTCGCCAAAGGGCATGATCAAAACTTTGTCATCACTGAAACCAACTACTTCAGCCGGTATTTTTTTATTATGATCGATTACAATTTCACAGATTTCTCCTACAAATGCTTTTATGCCTTCTACTTGTACGGTCAATCCAATAACCTGACGAACTTTACCTTCTCTTTTATAAAAATCCTTACTCGAAACGACAGCTTTATATTGATCAAAAGGAAATTTATGCGTCATTTTTGGTCCCCATTTCCAGCAATGCTTCCTTTACTGTCTCCAGCTGACTGGTTATTTGAGTATCTATAATCTTAGTGTCGGTTTCTAACATACATCCTGTTTCATTAACGCTTTCATCTTCCAGTACAGAAAAGACCGTACTGGGACATATTTCCTTAAAGGACTCTATTTGGCTTAAAAATAGTGTGCCGTTAGCAGGATGAACACGGATAATAATCTGACTCTTATTTTTTAACTCAACACAGGCATCTTTTGCTATGAATAATAAATGTTCATCTCTATGGGAAATGGACTTAAGCAATATTTTTTTTGCAATATGAACCGCTAATTCTATGATTTCATTTTCATTTTTATCAATGGTATTTTGAGCCATTTTATGTGCATTTTGCAGCACAAATTTGGCTTGTTTTCGAATCACTTCCCCTTCTTCTTGACCTTCTATTAATCCTTGATTGAAGCCTTGTGTTTTGCCTTCTTCAAATCCTGATTTATAGGCCTCATCATATGTATGCTTTTTAAGCTCGTCTATCATAACTTGTGCATCAATTTGTGCTTTTTGAAATGCTTCTTCTTTGACTTGGCGAGCATGGTATTCGGCTTCCAATATAATATTTTCTGCTTCCGCTTTGGACTTTTCTACCGGATCTAATATGCCTGGATGTACTTCTTTTTTAACATCATGGACGGGTATGACACATGCCGTTTTTTTCTCCTGATTGGCATAGGACTTTATAATTTTATACGATGATTGCACTTTGATCACCTCTGCTGATAATGATTTCTCCTGCTTCATCTAGTCGTCTGATAACTCCAACAATCTTATGCTGTGCTTCTTCTACTGCAGTAATCTTTACAGGTCCCATAAATTCAATATCTTCTCTTAGTGTCTCTGCGGCACGTTTTGATATATTGGAAAAGATGAGATCGGCCACTTCTTTTGATGATCCTTTTAATGCCAGTGCCAATTCACCGTTATCCACATCCCGCAGTACACGTTGGACATATACACCTTCCAGATTAACAATATCTTCAAATACAAACATGCTGTCTTTAATTTCTTCTGCAAGGTCTGCGTCTTCTTGCTCCAACGATTCCAAAATACTTTTCTCGGTTCCTCTGTTGGAGGAGTTCAATATTTCTACTAAAGTTTTGATGCCTCCATAGGATTCAAAATTACCTTCCAGTACATTGGACAGCTTTCTATCTAAAATTTGTTCTACTTGTTTGATTACTTTTGGAGATGTTTTATTCATCGTCGCTATACGGTATGCAACATCCGCTTTCATTTCTTCAGGCAAGCCTGAGAGCACCTGAGCTGCTCTATCGGCTTGTAAGAAGCATAATATCAAAGCAATGGTTTGAGGATGCTCATTGACAATGGTCTTCAACAATTGTAAAGGCTCTGTTTTTCTAGCCAGCAGAAAGGGCTTTCTTTTTTGAGCGAGCCTTTCCGAATTCATTAATATTTCTTCAGCTTTTTTTACACCCAGTGCTTTGGTCAATATTTCTCGGGCGTAATCTATGCCCCCTTCTTTTATGTATTGGCTGGCTCTTTGTGTCTCCACAAACTCAGTTAAAATTTCATCTTTTATCAATGGTTCCACTTGTGTAATATTCGCAATTTCAAAAGTGATTTTTTCTATCATGGATTCCGGAAGCATTTTTAAGACATTTGAAGATAATTCTTGACCCAGTGTAATAAATAGTATTGCAGCTTTTTCTACTCCCATTAATTCTTGTTGTTGTGCCATGGCATTACACCTCGTCCTTTAATACCCATGTTTTAACGATTTCCGCTACTTTTTCCGGTGATTCTTTAGCATACTCTTTAATCTCTTTTTCTGTTCCCTCTTTTTCTGAAGAACTCAAACGAACCGACACATCTTCTATCATTTCTTCTACGGACATAGGATGTATCGTAGAAGCCATTTCAGATTCCGCAGCATTTAATTCATTAGCGGCTAATTTAGATGTTCTTCTGGTTCTAACCAAAATAATAATCAATAGGATGAATAAGACCAGTCCGCCAATACCCATTCCCACATATTTCATTATCATCTGCCTTTGTAATTCTTCCTTGTAGACGATTTCCGCTTCTTCCATTGCTTTTTTCAGCTCTACTTCAGAGGTTCTGTCAAATGCCAGACCCTCGACGTTGATCACATCACCTCTAAGGGCATCATATCCTACCGCTGCCGTCACAATATTTCTAATGGCCTCTTTTTTCTCATCGGACAGTTCGCCGTCGTAAACCACAGATGTAGAAATGCGTTGGATAACACCCGGTGCCTTAATGGTATGGACCGTTGTCTCATCTATTTCATAGTTTCTTATATTCTCATAACTTTCTAATCCCGGGGTATCTGAAATTTCATCTGTATTTTCTCCATAATACTGTACATTGTTATCGACAGGGCTCAGACTTAAATCTACCCAATCATCTTCTTCTAATAATATTTTTTCCTGAATACTTCTAATCACAGGGCTTTCATCATTATAGGCAATCATTGTACTCTCTTCAGTGTCAAAATTCATAGCCGCATTGACTTTAACCAATACTTTACCTCTGCCAAGAGCCCCCTCTAATAATCCTTGCAGTTCACTTGCTAAGGTATTTTCAAACTCCTGCTTCAGGCCAAATCTATTGCCTGTTTCCTGAATACTATTAAAATTATTATTCTCTGTCACGCCAAAACTCAGATAATTTAACTCTGTATCAATAACCTGTACATTTT
>JAKSCF010000214.1 GCA_022360735.1 Clostridia bacterium | reverse complement strand
GAAGAACGTGGCACAGTATGGAACGAGTCCAGGCGAGTGCAGACAGACGCCATTACTGATTGCACCCATTCCGTGCTCGCGGACGCCAAAGCGGATGTTCCGCTCAGCCGGTGATTCCTTCTGGAAATCTCCAAACATCTTCATCAGCGTCAAATTGGAAGGCGCCAAATCTGCAGATCCACCAATCAAACCAGGCAGAACTGGCGCCAGAGCATTCAGCATGCTCTGTGAGTGAACCCTGGTGGCGACGCCTTTGTCTTCAAGCGTGAAGGAAGGCAAGGCACTCTCCCATCCGTCAGGCAGCTTTCCAGTGGCAATGGACGTGAACTCAGCATATTCCTCTGGGTACTTACCAGCGTAGGCATCACACGCAGCTTTCCATGCAGCTTCAGACTTTGCGCCTCGCTCTATGGAGGTGCGGAAGGTCTTCAAGGCATTCTCTGGGACCTCGAACGGTTACCTCATTGGTTGGTTCACTAATATTTCTGCTATCCCAACCCTTTGCATCAATAATAAATGCATCCTTAAATCCATCAACCAAGAAAACAAGGTCACCATACAAACATTTGTCTACCAGTTGATTAAAAGAATTTGATTGTTCAACTTCTCCAACAGAAAGAAGTGATGACTCTAAAGCTTGAAAATTCTTTTTAGAATGTTTATCTTCTTCTGGGAAATCGGCATAATACATTAAGGGAAGAATAATATTTTCATTGATTGCATTTTTATTTGCCAACCCATCCATAAAAATAAGTGCAACTTTAATTTTTGTGTTCTTACCTATTTCCATTTTTCGAATCACAACATCGTCACTTTTGCCTAATATTTTTTCAAAGGTTTCTAAATTACTCTTCAAATCCTTATGAATTTTAGCATCCTGCTTGTGACTTTTTTTCTCTTTTGCTTCTTGATTCTCTTTTTGAAACTTTAAAAACCTGAGTTTTCTAAAAAGATACGAAAACATTTTTCCCTCCCATATCATTTAACATAATATTTCTGCATAAAATTATATTTTTTATTATTCTTCTAATATTAATATTTACCTTAATTGATTTATTATGTATTATTGAAGCCTGTATAACATTAAAAATTCAAGCATCTATAATATTGGCAAAAAAAAATCAAATCAGTCTGCAATAAAATTGCTGACTGATTTGATTAAACATTTTTTGATGATTAAACTTGAGTTAATGCTATACTGTTCATATAGCTATACCCGGCAGGAGCACAGGAAACTGCCTCACTATCATAAAAGATTCTGGGCGTATAGCCCTGTTTCTGTGCAGCTATCCATATATGACAAATTCCAATACCCATATCGATCTTATTCAATTTTTTGTATATAAGGGCTTTAATGCCGCTGGTTTTTATGCAGTATGCATGAATTATATTTTCACTGCCCGTAAAAAACCATGGCTGACTATTGGTCGAAGACGGCGCTAATCGTGCCGCTTCAATTAAATCTTTTCTTTTAAAATGGTCTGATATTTTTTCTAATGGCTTCCTCTTAAATTCTGAAATACTCTCTCTGTGCAATTTTTCATCTGCTTCCCCAAACGCTAAAATAACAACAGATTTCAGCTTAGATTTTTTTAAGATCTCTTTAGTAGGCTTTGCTACTCCCAACCAACAGCTTCCCAGACTGTTAGCCGAAAGAAATAAATCCATCTGTTGAAACATAAACCCCACATTAGCCAAATACCCCTCTTTTTCCTCTGAAAAAGCTACCATGTAATGGGGTGCTTTAATTGGAAAAAGCACCAGCTTGACTTCCTTTTGAGATAAAAATTTTATTTCAACTTTAATATCCTTATCCAAAGGCTGTAAACCTTCTGCATACGCTTCAACCTTCCCCAACATATGATGATCTAAAGGCTCTAAGGAATACTTCCGAACAGATTTCCTCTTAGCAATGACTTCGTACAAGCCCTTCACATCCATCTCCCAACCTCCTTTTGGTATTCTATTTATTATATTTAATAGTATATTTTATCTCTACTCACATGTTGCCCAACTTCTTTGTAAACAAGCTGAATCATTTCTTGTCTTAATTCATCTGAATACGTCATGACACCATCTATACATGTAAAAGGAAAGTTAATGATGGAGGAATTGGGTCTTTTATTTAATATGTTCTTCATATAATCCTTAGATATTCTAAATACGCCAATACTAATATCCTCTATATCGGTTCCATCCACTTCATCAAAAACTTGCTTAACCATTTTTTCATACATATTCTGCCATCCGTCAACCTGTATGATGGGGTCAAAGCAAAGCCTTACTATCCAACCCATTCTCATGGTTGCTTTAATAGCGCTCAGTCTATTTTGTAAGCTTGATGTGTTCTTTTCAAATTGATGAATAATTTCTTTAGGTGACAATGTCCATGACAAAATAAAATTCTCTAAAGGTTGTTGACTCTCAAAAACCTTGTAATTGGAACATTTTGTTCTCAACTCAATTTTCAGGTTGTCGTTTTGTTGTGCAAAAGCCATCCATTTGCTTACAAAACCCGTTATGCCTTCTACAGCCAATAAGTCTGTATCATATGAAATGCAAAGATATATGTTTTTCTTGATGGACAACATTTTTTTTAATTCAAAAAAAGTGTCTTCAATGTTGACAAAAACCACAATATAACCGGATGGATACATGCCTTGTAAATAGCAATACTCACAATTGTACGCGCAATTCATGATGGATGCTGTATAATAAAAATTATCATTTCCGAAATCTTCGCAAACCTCAGCACCATTGTAAAGAAAACCGTCTCTTTTTTTAGCTAAAACCAG
>JAKSCF010000216.1 GCA_022360735.1 Clostridia bacterium | reverse complement strand
TTCTAAATCTAGTTGGATATGTTGGTGCGGTATCTGTAGGTCAATTTAATTATGTAGAATGGATGTTGACAAAAAATGTCTTATTAGCTGTAATTGGTGTATTCGCATGGACAGCTTCACTTTGGACAACTAATAACGCTGAATTATATTGTAACTCTTTGTATATGGGCCCTGTATTCGCGTCTTATGGCAAAATATTAGATAGAAGAAAACTCGTACTGTATGCTGGTATTATTGGTACTATATTAGGATCATTGGCATTTTATCAAATACTATTTGCAACATTTATTACCGTATTAGGTGCTGCAGCTCCACCTTTGGCCGGACCGCTGCTAGCAGATTATTTCTTTATAAAGAAACAAAAATATAATGTAGACCAGTATAATAAACAGCCTGCATATCGGACCACCGGTGTTGTTTCATTTTTTATTGGGGCAGTATTAGGTATTTTATTCCAATACAAAATACCGCTTCCATATGGACTGCCCTCCGGATTAATCGCAATGATCATCACCATCATTATTTATGTCATTATGTATAAATTCACTAAAGATGCTGCTTTTGATCAAGCAAAGTAATCTAATCATGCGCTTATAATCATTAAATAGGGGGTCGTTACATGAAAAAAGTATTTTTAAACGAATTCTCAGCAAGAGAAGTAAAAGAAATGCTGGCTAATCATCAACTGGACAGCGCTATCACTATTTTTGGAAGCTGCGAAAGCCACGGTTGGCACATGTGCTTGGGACCTGATTTATTCGTTCCAACGGAAATTGCCAGACAAGCGGCCTTGAAGCTGGACAAAACTGTAGTTGTACCGGGTGTGCCCTTCGGCACATCTATCCATTACAATCAATATCCATTATCCATTACACTTAGATATGAAACCATTATAGCCATAGCTGAAGATATTTTTGAAAGCTTGATCCAAAATGGTATTCAACATATTCTGATACTGAATGGTCATGATGGCAATATCCCAGCCCTGGAGATTGCAGCTAGAAATGTTAAAGATCTCCATAAAGATGCTGTTAT
>JAKSCF010000639.1 GCA_022360735.1 Clostridia bacterium | reverse complement strand
TCATTTTCTTCTACTCTACCTTTTGGGAGTACCCAATCGCCATTATATTTTCTCAACAATAAGATAGCATTTCCAAAGACTACTACACCACCTGCACTAATCTCACGTTTCATAGAATCCTCCCAATTATAATGGTTATTACTATCTTACCACAAAGTACAATAATGTAGTATTATTATTTGAATTTTTGCAATCTATCACTAAAAATATTCAGCATATCACTGGTTTCGTCCAATCGATATATTCTTGAAGGAATACCATTTGTATCATAATCCCAACCATTCCACCAAATAGCAGCTTTTATTTTTTTATATTTGGTGATGTTGGCAAACATTTCCTCAATCCATGCATTTTTATCACCGCCATAACAGCTGGAAGAAAATTCTGTGATCATAAAAGGCTTATCAAAGTAAGCATCGTATTCTTCGTATAAGCTGTCATATATCTCATTAAATCCCCTCCAGATTTCGTCCGGGTAATAGGTGCCGGTATTATATCCTGTTAAACCTATAATGTGGACCATATCGTCATCTTCAGGATAATACATTAAAGAATGGTTCCATTTAAAATCCGGATAAGATCGATCATGAGGATTCCAAACCCAAATAACGTTTTGGACACCATTTTCTTCAAATACTGTATATACATATTGATACAATGCTTTATAAATCAGTGGGTCCTTGCTGGTATGAAACGAAGAATAATCACACCAATCACCATTCATTTCGTTATTCAGTCTAAACATAACAGGATGCCCAAAGGTTTTAAGCATCTGAGCATATTCCTTTAAAAAGTCATCATACTCACCGTCTAATATGTCATATACAAGGTTGCCTTCTTCTTCATTAATTCTAGAGGTTTGCAAGCTCAGTTCAACATATCTGTCATTTTCATAAGCTCTTACTAATCTTTCATGAATGTCCTCAAGGGTATCATTAGAAGGCAAAATATGATATAAAAGGGCAAAAGGAAATTTAAAATTCAATCTTTGTTCCAAAGCGTCAAAGTACTCTAGGTAATTGTCTGCCAAAGGATTAAATATGCCCCATGTTAACTGCTTTGAGTCCACAAAATAATCATGAAAGAATTTTTGAGTTTCTTCATTCCATTGACCATTGACTTGGTGTTTAGAAGGAATCATTTTATCTGATCCAACCGACTCAACCCTTTGAATTGACTCAAGGGATTCATTTAATACATTACTCCTTTTAAATGACATGTAAGGTGTGCCTTTTTTTTCTATACATTCAAAGCTTTTTATAATGGTCATACATTGTTCATCGTTTAATTCTAAAGATGATTTGAAAAATAAAGTAGAAAGTTCTTTATTATTCTTCACGATTTCTGCACAAAGATAGTAATTTTTATCATTATGAACTCTGGATAATTTTCTTCTATTCCATTTGAGAATATGTATTCTCTTATTGTTATGTATGATATTTTTTTCATATATTTTAGTATGATCTGCTTGATTCCTTATAAAGCTATTGGAATAATAAATATAATTAGCAGCATTTGCCTGAGTATTATTCAAGTCGTCATAGTATATTTCAATCCGTGTGTTATCATCAAATATCACGGTTTGAATGGGTGATAAATGTACATCTACATTCATGTAATTAGGATAATAGACACTATAACCATTAGGGTAATCTATTATCTTATTATATTGTTCCGTTATAGGAGTGATTACTTTCATATCATGCTCATCAGAATCATCTCTATAGTTTGTGATCTTTCCATTTACGATCACCGTTTCGTTGGATGTTATCACTTCTTCTGCATAAACATACTCCATTGACACAACAATTATCATAATAATTATAAGCACTATTTTTTTCAAACTATACCTCCTATACGATTGCTGCAATTTATCCTCTTTTATACAAGTTAATTACAACATCTGCAATTTTATCTGCATCATGACGAATGTAGCCTTGTTTTATTTCTATGTACGGCCCTTCAATTATTTTAATGCCTCTTCTCTTTAGTTTTCTACGCTCCTTTTTGGTTAAAAAAACGGGTTCTGCACCATCTTCTTTATACCGATGCAGCAATTCTTTTGGAATGCCTTCGCTATTGACCATAACATAATCAATGATGTTTTTTTCTATGTGATTTTCGATGCCCTCAATATGATCGCACACACTATAACGGTCCGTTTCACCAGGCTGGGTCATTACATTGGTCATATAAATCTTTATGGCATCAGATTTCGTGACCTTATCAACAATTTTTTTGACCAAAAGATTGGGAATAATACTTGTAAACAAACTCCCCGGACCTAATATAATCACATCTGCTTCCTTTATAGCTGTCAAAGCATCATCTATTGGCTCAGGAGAATGTGGTTCTAAATATACTTTTTCAATGGGGCTGCTTTGCTCAATAACTGAAGCTATGATTTTAGATTCTCCTTTTACAATCGTTCCATTTTTTAACTGAGCACAGAGATGAATGTTTTCAGCTGTTACAGGTATTACCCTTCCTTTAACAGCCAGAAACTCATGTACCTTTGCTACTGCTTCTTCAAAATTATCATATATACCGGTTAAGGCAGCTATAAGGAGATTTCCAAAACTCTGTCCTGTTAAATAACCTTCCTTAAAACGATATTGTAATAATTCTTGCATGTATTCTTCCGTATCTGCCAGTGCTAATATACAACTCCTTATATCGCCTGGCGGCAGCATTCCTAAGTCTTCTCTTAGTACACCTGATCCTCCGCCATCATCTGTAGTGGTCACCACCGCTGTTATATTGGATGTTGCTTTTTTTAGTCCTCTTAAAATAACGGATAGACCCGTTCCTCCACCAATAACTACTATTTTACAGGCTTTCTCCAAATGATATTTTTCGTGAACTCGATACTTAAAAAGTTCTGAAAAATCATGTATGCCTAAAATGGATAATAATGACCTGTTAGCGTTAATGACTGATAAGGCAATCAATACGATGCCAAGAATAATCAGTAAGACACTATAAGTAATA
>JAKSCF010000468.1 GCA_022360735.1 Clostridia bacterium | reverse complement strand
TATAAATATTCGTTACTGCATTTATTTGGAGAAACTTTGGCAGCAGCTAAGCTATAAAAGTCTAACAGCAAACAATCGCCGTCCATTGCTAAAGTTTGCTCACAGACATCCTGTCTGTGCACGACTTTTATAGCTTATCTGCCACCTAAATTTTCTGACCAAATGAACACAAAATAACGAATATTCATACACCTGTATTCATTTTTGTAGTACTTTTTCGATAACCTGAAAAAAAAGTCATATGACTCTTTTTATTCTTCTCAATTCTTTAAAAGGTATGTTGAATAGCCTATCAAGTGCATCCTATTTCGGTTAACCCTTCTTTAATGTTACTCTTTATCCATTCAACAACATCCAGATTGCTTAAAGGCACATCTCCCAGAATTTCTCTTAACGCCTTAGTATCTAATGCATACTCTTTTTCATCAAAAATATGGCTGTATAAAAAATTAATGTGTTCATTGGTCATAATGAGCAAAGACATGGTTTCTGCCATATTGCCTAAAGGCGCTCGATCGATATGTTCTCGTTGAAACTGAACTGTCACCTCAGTACCTTCTCCTAATTTAGATTTAATATCTAAAAACCCTTCGCATGCTTCTGCGGCTGCTTTAAATAATGGTATTCCTAAGCCTACTTTTCTAGTGGTTCTGGACGTCCAAAAAGGATCTATCGCACGATTCAAAGTTTCTTGATCCATGCCTGTTCCATTATCAATGATCTGAATCTCTAACAAGTTCTTGAGTGTGTTTTCACATATTTTAACGCAAATATCCGTTGCTTCTGCTCTTATACTATTTTGAACAATATCTAAAATATGCAGCGATAACTCTTTCAATGGAGTCCACCTCCTTGTTTTAATGCTTCGATTACAGCTTTAACGGTTTTATTCTCCGCCTCTATGAATCGAATACGCTCTGATATATTTCCTAAATAGTGGGCGTCCGAATTCGTTATATAATGATACTGCCTCAAATTCTTATACACCTTCATCAATTGTTCCAAATTTCCTTGTTGTGATATTTCTAATAAGTTAACATTCAGGTTTTCCGGAACAAAACCTAAGTTAACGATTAAAGAATTATGGCCTCTATCGATATGTGCCGGTACCGGAACCCCGTCCAAACTTTTAACTCTTGATATTGCATCATTGAGGGATAAGCCAGATGAAATTAACAGCATTTCCTTTTTTTCACCAATAATTTCATCCTCATGATTCAATAGATGTTGGTTGCCCAATACACTTGGGTTATTATCCATTTTTAATATTTTCTCATTAACCATTTCTTGCAATTCAAAAGCTTGTTCAATTTTTTCAAAAAAACATAGGAGATGTACATCTTCAGCGGTTTGAAGCTCCATCCCCGGAATTACTATAATATCTTTATTTTCTGCAGCTTTGATAGTTGCCGCACAATTTTCTACGCTATTATGGTCGGTTATTGCTATGACATCCAAACCTTTTAATAACGACATATTGACAATATTATTTGGTGTCATATCGTCTGATGCACACGGTGAAAGAGCAGTATGTATATGCAAATCATATGACAATTTCATATTATCACATTCCTAATTCATATACTTTTTTAAATATCCCATAAGCATTTAAACTTGTCGCTAAAATAGGAATTTCTTCAGATGTCGCTTTTTCAATGGTATCTGCTTCAACTTCTATATTTTCCGGTATAATAATACACGCCAAATTCAAAAGTGATGCAACTGCAATGACATTAATATGCGTTTGGACGGTTATCCATGCCTCACCCTCTTTAGCATGAGACATTACCCAGCTAAGCAAATCACCGCAATATATACCTTCTAATGTCTTTTCTAAATTTAAGTCGGTTACTTGTTTAAACTCCCCTGTTTGAATCAAATCACTAATCTTCATTTTTTTCACCATCCATATCCAATTTAAAATCCATTGTTATTATGGTATCCTTGCCTTTGGCAGATTCTATTTTTAAATCATCACAGTACCTATTGATATTGGATAATCCCATTCCTGCACCAAAACCATATTCTCTTGCAGTTTCTGACGCTGTGGAGTATCCTTCTTTCATAGCTAATGGAATGTCTTCAATTCCCGGTCCCCTATCGTGGGCAATAATCTTAATCATTTTGGGATGAATTAAAAGTGAAAGTGTCCCCCCATTTGAGTGAATGATGATATTAATTTCAGCTTCATATGAAGCTATGGCAATTTTTCTAATTAATTGAGGATCTAATCCCAGTTTTTTTAACCTAGTTTTAATGGCACTGGATGCTTCACCAGCTCTGGTAAAATTATATTGTTCCACATCATAATCATATTTTAAAAAATCTTGATTCATCATTCAATGCAAACTCCTTTCAAACCGTTTGCATATAGTATGCCACAAGAAGTATAAAGAATAAGCGGTGTACAAAGAAGAATCTTATTGGTCTCCTTTGCTAACTGAATCGTTTCCTCACTTGGCTTTTTCCCTCTAACAAAAACGATCGCTGTAATATCCATCATCTCAGCTGTTCGAATGACCTGAGGATTAATTAATCCAGTGAGAAGCAGCGTATTAGAATCTGAAAAAGCCAGTACATCACTCATTAAGTCGCTTCCAAAAGCTCGATCCACCTCATATTCATCTAATAAATCTTGTCCGGTAATACATTTACAGTTTAAAACCTCCTTGATTTCTGACAATTTCATAAACAGCCTCCAAATAATTATATGATTTCTTCAATTTTCATTATAATCATTTTTTCTAATTCAAACAATTCTTTTTTATAATTATCTTTATTTACTTCCTCATACATGGTTTGGAAAACTTGGACGGTTTCTTGTTCTAAGGATTGACTATCTATTGATTTTTTAATAACGGTTCTTAATTCTTCCAAATATTTTTCACCGTTTTCTTCTTTTTTTGCTTGACTGATATTATTTAATATGTTTTTCAACGCTGCCTCAACGGTTTCGTTTTCGGCAAAGAATTTTCTTTTTAAAATAAATGCATCCTCTGAAAAACTTTTAACATTATTTTTTTGTATATCCGCATCATTATAATCAATTACCGGGCTTGTCACGACTTTATATCCATTATCATTTAAAATATATGCATGTATTCCCTCTTCCTTTAAATCTTCAATAAGTGCTATAGCATTTTCTCTTGACCCAAAATTACCTAATTGTACACTATAAACTATAAACTCATTGGAATTACTGTTAATAGTAGTATGATTTGCCTGCTCATTTGTTGTATTCGTATTTCGATTGTCTTTGACAATGTTATCTTTTATGGTATTGCTTTCTACCTTTCTTACAACCATGTGGTTATCCTTGATAAAAAGCGGATATATAACATATCTTGTCCCAAAATAACCTACTATGACAGCACCCACAGTAATAACCAGTAAAACTACAAAAAAAGGTTTCATCGTTTCATTTTTTCTCATAGGTCGTTTATACACCATATCACCTCCAATACTTTATTTTATTACTCCACCCCAGTAAAATATGATAAAAAATTTTATTTGTTTTTTTCAGCATATATCTAATTTTAACAGATCCGCAGCTTTCTCTTCAGACATGGGCTTATTCATATAGTAGCCTTGGACGATATCGCATTTAAAGTCACTGAGTTTATCAAATTGCTCTTTTGTTTCAACGCCTTCAGCGATAACTTTCAGCCCAATATTGTGCACTAATTCTACGATAGTCGCAGTAATTTTGCTGTCTTTTTCAGAGTTTAGCATAGAATCAATAAATTTCTTATCGACTTTTACATAATCAATAGGCAAGCTTTGGAGATAACTAAGGGATGAATACCCTGATCCAAAATCATCAAGATGTATACCTATTCCAAAGTTTTTTAATTGTTCCAGCTTTTGTTTTTGGGAATTTAATAAATCTATCATAACAGTCTCAGTCACTTCAATCTCAATACATCTTGGATTTACATGACTGTCCTTAATGGTTTTAATCAGATTGTTGACAAAGTTATTTTGCATGATTTGAACTGCTGAAATATTGATGGATACTTTTATTGTCTCGTCATATTTATTGCTAATCTTCCTTGCAAATAAACAGGCTTGCTTAATCACCCATTGTTCTAAAGGTATAATTAAACCTGTTTCCTCTGCAACCTTAATAAATTTTGAAGGTGAAACTTGTCCTAATTCAGGAGATTTCCATCTCAGTAATGCTTCCATCCCATATATTTCACCATTAAAAAGATTATATTGAGGCTGATAATATAAATAAAATTCGTTTTCTTTTAATGCTTTGATGATTTCATTCTCTATTTTCACCTTGGCCATTAACTCTTCTTCTATGCTCTCATCAAAAATACGATAACCGTTTTTCCCATTTTCCTTAGATTTGTACATAGCCATATCAGCCTTTTTCATCAGTTCGTCAACTGAGATTCCATGGTCAGGAAAAACAGCTACACCTATACTCGACGAAACATTAAAGGTTTTTGAATCAATGACTAAAGGTTGATTAATGGTATCGATTATATTACTGCAGATCTCATGGATGGTGTTAACGGAATTAATGTTGTTATAAGTGATAAAAAATTCGTCTCCCCCTAAACGAGCCACTACTTTCTCATG
Organism: Clostridia bacterium; assembly: GCA_022360735.1. The sequence continues at coordinate 5,244 of JAKSCF010000468.1, read as the reverse complement.
TTCTCCTTGAACATTGAGCTTCTTAGCAATTTCAATAAGCACCTTGTCTCCAATTGAATGTCCCATGGTATCATTAATCTTTTTAAAGTTATCCAGATCAATAAATACCACGCACCCTAAATGATTATGACGTTCGCTTTGTTCAATAGCGTCCTTTAAACATCTTATGATTCTCTCTCTATTTGAAAGATTTGTCAGCGTGTCAAAGTAGGCCAAATGCTTTATTTTCTGCTCCCTTAATTCCAGTATTTTTTTTGACTTTTTTATTTCTTCATACTTTTCTCTAAGTTTCTCCTCAGTAAACGCTAATTCATCATTATAAGAAATTAATTTTAAATCTCTTTCTCTAATGCCGTTAATCATTCTGTTAAAACTTTTTATAACACTATCTATTTCCCTAAACCCTGTAATTTCAGCTCTAATATTATAGTTCCCTTCTTCGGCCTGTCTCATTAAATTCATCAATTTTTCAAAGGGGGAGATCGCCAATAGAACTAAAAAGTAGGCAATGACACCAAATATCATTAAAGAAATAATTCCAATAAGCAGCCCCGGAAAGCTGGCTCTTTTCAAATTATTATTGATCTCTTTCTTACTGATAGCTGTAATGACAACCATACCATTTCTCTCTAATACATCATGATTAATATGGTACTTATTGCCCTTAATACTGTATTCTATTTTTTCATTGTTTTGTTTCTTTATGATATGTTTGAAATCTTCTCCAAAAACCTTTTCTCCAATCATGTAATCGTCTCTATTGGCAACTATTGTTCCATCATTACTCAGTAACAAAACATATCCCATTTCTCCGATTTTGGACTTACTTATAAGATTGCTGATATCAGAAACATTAAAATCAGCCGCTACAACTCCCATAATTTCGCCTTTAGAGTTTTTAATTGCTTTGGCTGCAGTAATGATGATATCTTGTGTCATATAATCCAGATAAGGTTCTGTCCATATTATTTTATCTGAAAATCTTTTGGCTTGAATATACCAATGTTGCTGTTTTGGATTATAACTCTTCGGTATGTGGGTGATGGGAATAATATATGTACTTTCATCCTCCATTCCAATTTGGAGTTTTTTGTAATCATCCAGCATTTCACCAATCATCCCCACAAGAGAAAGAATGTTGTTAGAATCATTATTGGCGATAGATTTTAATACCATTTCATTTTTACAAATTAATTGAATTGTATTTTCAGTTCTGTCAAATAATCTGTCAAAATATAATATGGTATGCTTAAGCACCAGTTCAGCTTCTTTAAAATATTCTTTTTCCAGGCTGACCTTTGTATTTTGATAAGAAAAGAAACTAAATATTGAAATACTAACGATACCAAGGGCTAAAATTAATATGGTTACAGTTAACTTGATGTTAAGAAATTTTATCAATTTTTTTCCTCCTTAAAACACCTTATATTAATTTCATTCCTCGTTTTTTAAAAAGTTTTTCATAACAAAATCATCACCAAGTATCTTAGCAATGTTTCTTATATTATTATAATCGTTATACTCGAATTCAACATATTTATCTATTCCTAAATCAAAAACCTTGACGGCATCCATATTATTTTCGTGAATCGAAAGCATAGCAGTTTTAAATTTATCCTTTATATCTTTATCTAAATCTGCTCTTGCAATAAAAGGTGAATTAGGTATCTCATCTGATTTCCAAATGATTATTAAATCATCAATAAGCACTGTCCCTTCATCTGTTAATTTTTGAAACGTCACATCTGAGATAGAACCAGCATCTGCTTTTCCATTTAATACATCCATCACAACCGCATCGTGGTTGCCTGAGAAAATAGTTTCTTTAAAGTATTTTTCAGTATCAATATTTCTACTTATAAATAGTGCAGAAGGAATGACAAAGCCTGATGTTGAACCCGGATCCACAAATGCATATGTTTTTCCTTTTAAGTCGTCAATGGTCCTAATTTTTGAATCTTTACGCGCAATGATTAAAGAATAATAGCTTGTACCAACACCTTTATAAGATTCAACAACCATAGGTTCCAAGTCCAATTCCCTTTCAGCAATAACATACGAAAATGGACCATACCATCCGATATCAACGGTTTTCTTCTTCATACTATTGATGAGCCCAAGGTAATCAGTGGGTACAACGACGTTAACCTCTATATTAATTTCCTTTTCCAAATATGCTTCAATAGGTTTAAACTTTTCTAATAATTTTGCCGGGTCATTTGAAGGAATAAGTCCGATTGTTAAATCTGTTGTTTTAGTCGTACAACTTATCATAAATAATATCAAACAGATCATTATTAAATAAAGTATTATTTGTTTTTTTCTCATTCTTTCATCTCACTCTCTATTTTATATCTTAGCTGCACATTTAAATCATATTTTCGTATAGCAAAATCACCATATCACTTAAATTTTATCATTATTTTTGTTAAATTAGTGTTAATCCGACTAAATTCTACACTCTTATCACCACATTTTATTGATGTTATATTTGTTTCAAAAATTTAATCATTAATTTGGAATACTAAATTTTATATCATATAACAAAAGACCATACTTAATATCAGTATGGTCATAAATTTCTCTTTCAATATGCTCAAACAATTTTGAACAACTTAAAATATGCTGAATGGTTTATTTTACTCTTCTTGCTGTTACATAACGGCTATTATAAAAGTCTTTGTTTAATGAAGATATGCGCACATATCTGCCTGTTTTGCTGGACGATGCATGAATAAATTGATTGTCCCCTATGTAAATACCTAAATGTGAAATGATATTATTCATTGCTCCGGAAGTATCAAAGAATACTAAATCTCCTATTTGCAAATCATCTCGATGAATAGGCTCACCTACTTTAGCCTGATCTCTGGATACTCTAGGCAGTTCTATTCCTACTTGACGATAAACGTATCGAGTATATCCGGAGCAATCAAATGAACTGGGTCCGGTGGCTCCCCATTTATAAGGCTTGCCTAAATGTTTCTTTGCCTCTTTCACAACATCTTCATTTCCATTATCTTTTGGGGCAAGCAAATTTACATTGATATCATCTTCGCTTAGCCACACCAAAGTGCCATCTGATTTTTTTATGTAATACCAGCCATTCTGATAATCCAGTAACTCAACCTCTTCATCAGCACCAATATTTAAAGCAGCATGATCGGTTTCAGTTCTTTCATCGCCTCTGCTGATTTCTATGCTTTTTTCAACAGCGCTCATTATGGCCTTTTTATTTTGATATGTTTCTGTTGCATAAACAGCGCTTATCCAACCTTCTATTATGTCATTTTTTACATAATACCAATCTTTATCGTCACTGGCTTTTAGAATAATAACGTCATCGCCATTTAGAAGACTCCCCACCACCGGTTGGTCCATATTTGGACCTTGTCTAACATTAAGCTTAGAAGCCTTTATTTTTCCAAAGCTGATAAGATTATAGTTTCCGTCATGTACAAAGACATAATTCTTATGTACCCAACCCCATTGATCTTCACGACTAACCAAGAGATATGCTCCATATACATCTAAAATGTTAATGGAAGCCCCTTTAGATAGTACAGTATTAATAGGACTACCTTTCGAAGTAGATTCTGTAAGATTTACCTGATTATCAATAACCACACCATTCAGCAGTCCGTTAGCGTAGACGTTTCCACAACTTATTGCAAAAACTAATGCAATAACAATCATTAGAAAACGACTTGATTTTTGATTTTGGGGAAATTTTATATGATCTACCTCCTTCTCCGGTAAGCATGTACATCTTTTTTTCTAACATGCTCACAAAAAAAATTACCTTACGGTAATTTTTATTATATACAAAATTCATCTTTAATTCGACATTTTTTTTATTAGTAATAATTGGATTCAAAGTTATATTTACTCAGCCGATTCTATTTGATCATTAGAAGATTGATCGATCCCCATGACTTCTTTTACTTTCAACTCTATTTCGTTCAACATCTCAGGATTATCTCTAAAATACTGTTTTACATTTTCTCTTCCTTGACCGATACGATTGGAATCATAGCTGTACCATGCACCGGCTTTATGAATGACATTACACTGAACACCACAATCCAGTACCGTACCTTCTCTTGAAATACCGGCACCATACATAATATCAAATTCTGCTTGTTTAAAAGGAGGCGCTACTTTATTCTTGACGACCTTAACTCTGGTTCGATTACCCAGCACCTCATCACCGGATTTGATACTTTCAATCCTTCGCACATCCAAACGCATAGATGAGTAGAATTTCAGAGCACGTCCCCCTGTAGTCGTTTCAGGATTTCCAAACATAACACCAACTTTTTCTCTCAATTGATTGATAAAAATCGTCGAGGTCTGAGATTTATTAATAACACCTGCAAGCTTTCTCAAAGCCTGAGACATTAATCGTGCTTGCAGTCCTACATGACTGTCACCCATTTCACCTTGAATCTCAGCTTTTGGAACTAAGGCTGCTACAGAGTCGATGACAATGACATCAATGGCTGCACTTCTTACCAAAACCTCACATATTTCAAGGGCTTGCTCCCCTGTATCCGGTTGAGAAACCAAAAGTTCATCAATATCTACACCTAATTTAGCAGCATACTCGGGATCTAATGCATGTTCTGCATCAATAAATGCAGCTTTACCACCTGCTTTTTGAGCCTCTGCAATAACATGTAACGCAATAGTAGTCTTCCCTGATGATTCAGGTCCATATATCTCCGTAATCCTTCCTCTGGGAATTCCTCCGATTCCTGCAGCTATATCCAAACTCAAACAACCGGTAGAAATAGCATTCACATTCAGCTTAGCATCTTGACTACCCAGTTTCATAATTGAGCCTTTACCAAATTGTTTTTGAATCTGAAGCATCGCAGCTTCTAAAGCCTTATTCCTATCATCGTTCCCCATATTCACACCGCCTTTAATAATATACATCAAGAACATATGTTCTTACTATAGAATACACGAATTTCTCATATACGTCAACCACTTTGTTATAGGATCAATAATTATTTCTATAAATAAAACTTAATGGCTTCCTGAACGAATACGTATTATTAGCTTCAGGAGATATTTGGTATATAATTTGTAATGGAGAAATACTAGTTTTAATGAAGTGCAACGGAATTAAAACCAAAGGGTTATAATACACTTAGCAAAGGTTTAGGGCACTGACCGTTTTGCTGTAATATTCTCCATATTTATGCACCCTTTGTTTATTTCGTAATGAAAATTTTA
>JAKSCF010000218.1 GCA_022360735.1 Clostridia bacterium | reverse complement strand
TGATGGCCATAACCTGATTGATCAAAAACGAAATAACCAGGTAAATACAAATGAATATTCAAAGATGATCTCTTATAGCAATTTGCAAAGGAGGTACTTTTTGTTTTCAGTTGAAGTGAGGTTTTAGGGGCTCTTGGTTTGTTTTAGATTGTGATCGTTTATATGAAACAGTAAATTTCTTACATAGAACTTACGTTAACAAAGTTTTTTTATAATATCTTTTAGCCAAACTCTTTTCTATTTAAATAGCCCTAAAGTTTATTTTTTTCTAATTAAAAATAAATTTTTTACCTTGTCAGCCAAAACCTTTTCTGCTTGAATGGGAAATAGAATAGGATATGCACCCCAATATAAGAGATAAAAAATCGTTTGAATTAGTTTTTAGGGAATACTACCCTCAATTGATTTTATATGCAAAAAGTATTGTGAAATCAACGGAGGCCTCAGAAGATATTGTTCAGGAATTTTTTACTTCACTTTGGAATAAAAGAAATCATGTTAATATACATTCTAAAATTCGTTCTTACTTTTATCAATCCATTTATAATTCATGTATGAATTATGTTTCCAGAAAGCAATTGGTTTTTGAAGACTTAAAAGAAGTAAATAATCCGGAAGTATCACAAGAAGAAATTATTCAAAAATTAGAACGAAATAAGATTATTAATGCTGCTGTAAACAAACTCCCTGAACAAAGGAGGAGGATTTTTAAACTTGTTTTTTACGAAGGCTTGAAATACCGGGAAGCAGCAGCGGTTTTGAATATTTCAGTAAATACAGTAAAAACCCAGGTGGGAAGAGCTCTTTCAGATTTAAGAAAAAGTTTGGGAGATATTTTATTGTATTTTTTGCTTATCAATATGAACGAAGAGAAATAAATTTTCAATTTACAATGTACAATTTTCAATCGTACATTGTACATTGGAAATCAGAAATCGGACATTTTAATGTGCGATATATGATGTACAATTTCTGATATACGATTTTGCGATAGGGACGGCTATGGGAAGCAATCCTATTATTTCTATGAAGAAAGGATTGCTTCCCTGGAGGTGTCTAAATCCTTTTAAAATCGTTAATCCTTGTTCGTTATTCGATATTCAGCCTTCAAGAAAAATTCCTTCTCGCTGTCCCCCTCTTTTAAATTTTTTGTGTCATGTTAAAAAAAACAGAAAGAATTATAGCTCTTTAAGTTTTAAGAAATATGAAAATAAAAGAGGAAATATTTATATTAATCGGAGCCTATTTGGAAGGAACATCTTTATCTGATGAAGAAAAAAGAAAGTTCGAAAATTGGTTATCCCTATCATCATCCAATAGAAATATATTCAAAAAATGTAAAGACCTGTTTTTATCCGGGCAGGATTTAAAACTTCTGGATGAAGTCAATATTGATGAAGCATGGAATAAGCTTGAAAACCAAATAGAAGAAAAAAGTATTCCGCTAAGATATAAAGTCCTTAAATATGCAGCTATTATACTTCCAATATTAGGGATCTCCGCATTTTTATTTTTCTTTCTGGGTAAAATGGAAAAATCCGGGACAAATTATTCTTCTTTAGATAGCATCTATGCTGGTAAAGCCCATGCTAAATTAACTCTGGCAAGTGGAGAAACAATTAATTTGGGTAAAATAAATAAAATTGTTACGCAAACAGCAAATCTGATCATAAAATCCGACTCATTAGGAAAACTGGAATATAAAAACAAAGGAGTCATCCAGGCTGAATATAATAGTCTGTATGTACCACGGGCAGGAGAATATAAATTGATACTTGCTGATGGCACAAAAGTATGGTTGAATTCAGATAGCAAGTTAAGGTACCCGACTGCTTTCACAGGAAAAGACAGAAAAGTTTATTTGGATGGAGAAGCCTATTTTGAAGTGGCTAAACATAAAGATAAACCCTTTGTCGTTTCATCAAACAATATGGACATTCAGGTATTAGGTACGGAGTTTAATATTAGTTCTTATCAGGATGCTAAAGAAACAGAACTTGTATTGGTTGAAGGAAACGTTAGCTATATAGCCGGAGAATATAAGGGCCTGTTAAGCCCAGGCGAAAAAGCATCATATAATATTGCCGAAGAAGAATTAAACATTCGCAAAGTTGATGTTGAAAAATATATTTCCTGGCGAAAAGGCATTTTTACATTTCATAAAATTCGTCTTGAAGATCTTGGAACAAGAATAAGCCGATGGTATGATGTTGAAGTGATTTTTATGAATAATTCTGTAAAAGAACAACTATTTACCGGTGCCATTGAAAAAGATAAATCTTTAAAATTTTTAATAGAGATATTGGAAGCCACGAATTCTGTGAACTGTAAATCGAAGGAGAATGTTCTTTATATAGAATAAAAGTAACTGTTTAGGTGTGATTATTCGATTGTCATTCAATAGACATTCAATAGTAATTCGATAGTCATTAGTAGTCAGTGAATATAAGCAAAGCCAAATGACAGCGAAACGAAGAAAAGCAGCTAAATAATTACGGATAAAAAATACCCGGAAGCTTTCACCAAAGCATTCCGGATATCTAAATTAATGCTATCATAAGTGCTGGAAACACTGATAGCAATGTTTAATCTAAATACAAATTTATGAAAAACTGTTTTAATGATTATTCCTTTGTCAAAAAAAAAGGAATAAAACTATTAAGGATCATGAAGTTAATTGCATTTTTCACACTTGTATGCACCTTGCAGCTATCGGCAAATGCATTTTCGCAGGAAGTACGCATTGATCTGGACATGCAGAAAGTAAAGGCTTCAAAGGTCATTGACTTTTTAAAGTCAAAAACCGATCTTATCTTTTTTTACAATCAGGAAATCGGTGATGATAAAATCGTTTCTATTAAAAGTGACAATCTAACAATTCAGGAAGTATTGGATGAGGTCACTTCCCAGATGGGTTGCTCGTATGAGATTATCGAGAATTATGTTGTGCTGATAAAGGAAAATCTTCAAAAGGCTGAGAATGAAGAGTTTGATCCGATAACTGTTAAAGGTAAAGTAACTGACTCAGATGGTAAACCCTTGCCTAATGCTACCATAATGATAAAAGGAACTTTTAAAGGAATAACCACGAATACTGATGGAGAATATTCAATTAAAGTACCTGATTCAAAAACAATATTAGTATTTTCTTATGTAGGTTTTGCACAACAGGAAATTTTCGTAGGAAATAAAACCACGATAAATGTTATTTTGGAAGTAGCTTCTACAGAATTAGGTGAGGTCGTTATTAATGCTGGATATTACAATGTAAAAGAACGTGAGAAAACAGGGAGTATTGCTAAAGTTGAAGCAAAAGCCATAGAACAGCAACCCGTGTCAAATCCATTGGCTGCCTTGCAGGGAAGAATGCCGGGGGTACAAATTACTGAATCCACCGGATCAGCAGGTGCCGGTTTTAAAGTACGGATTCGTGGACAAAACAGTATTGCTGCAGGTAATGAGCCCCTTTTTATAATTGATGGAATTCCTTATGATTCCAAGAGCATGAGTCATAATTATGTTTCGCAAATTCTCCGCGGGGATCTAAGTCCTTTTAGTCTAATCAATCCTTCCGACATCGAGAGTGTTGAAGTATTAAAAGATGCGGATGCAACGGCAATATATGGGTCACGTGGTGCCAATGGGGTATTGCTGATCACTACCAAAAAAGGAAAAGCAGGAAAAACAACATTTAGTGTAAGTGCTAATATAGGCACAGGAAAAATAACCAACTTTTTAGAATATATGAATACCGAACAATTCTTAGAAATGAAAAGAGAGGCTTATGCCAATAATGGGATAGCAGAAGAAGATATTCCTGCTTGGGATTATGCTTTATTGGAGTGGCCCGAGGATCGCTATACTGATTGGCAAGAAGTACTTTTAGGCGGAACAGCTCGTACAAATAATCTTCAGGCATCAGTTTCGGGTGGAAATAGCCAGACCCAGTTTTTTTTAAGCGGTGGTTATAAAACGGAAACCTCTGTCATCATAGGTGATAATAAATATAAAAGGGGTTCGGTCCTTGCTAAAGTAAACCACAGCTCTTTGGACAAGCGTTTCAACATATTATTTTCTGCAAATTATGCAGTGGAAAATGGTTCGCTCCCTGTTTATGATGCCGTTTTTAATGCAACTACATTGCCCCCAAATGCACCACCACTCCGGAAGGAGGATGGAAGCATAAACTTTGAACCGGGATTTAATAACCCTTTACCCAATTTATTGAACATCTATGAACACGAACGCTATAATCTTTTGGCCAGTACAGTTATATCCTATCAAATTCTCTCTGGCCTTGAGTTTAAAGTCAACCTGGGATATACAGCCACCGTATTGGAAGATTATGCGACATTTCCCGGTACAACAAGGAATGCCCCACCTTATAACGATAGTAAATACTCATATATAACTCGCAATAATTCAGCCAGACGATCTTGGACCATAGAGCCCCAGGTCAATTGGGAACGATCTATTGGTAAAGGAAAACTTACAGTCCTGGTAGGGGCTACTTTTCAGAAACAAATTGATAAACAGTTTCTTGCACAGGGTCAGGATTTTCCCTCTGATAAATTGATATATAACTTATCCGCGGCTACAAATAAATTTATTACTGGTGATGATAAAAAACAATATAAGTATAATGCCCTGTTTGGAAGACTTAATTATAATTGGGAAGGCAAGTATATCTTTAATGTTACCGGACGTCGGGATGGATCCAGCCGCTTTGGCCCCAATAAAAAATTCGCCAATTTTGGAGCGCTTGGGGTGGCATGGATATTCACCAAAGAACCTTTTATAAAAGAAATGCTCCCCTTTATCAGCTTTGGTAAATTAAGGGGGAGTTATGGAAGTTCGGGAAATGATCAAATCGGT
>JAKSCF010000289.1 GCA_022360735.1 Clostridia bacterium | reverse complement strand
TTTACCCCAAGGTGTGACAGGATTACGGCCAACTGGTGAACGGCCTTCACCACCACCATGAGGATGATCTACAGGATTCATAACAACACCACGGTTCGCCGGACGAACGCCAAGCCAACGATTACGACCTGCTTTACCAATATTGATATTAGAATGATCAAGATTACCTACTTCACCAATAGTTGCTCTACATTCTAAGCTTACTTTTCTCATTTCACCAGATGGCAATCTCAGTGTAGCATGCTTGCCTTCCTTAGCCATTAGCTGAGCTGAATTTCCTGCTGATCTTACCATTTGTGCGCCTTTACCCGGCTTTAATTCAATGTTATGGATAACGGTACCAACAGGGATACTTTTTAGCGGTAATGCGTTGCCTATTTTGATATCAACATTTTCTCCTGAGAAAACAACTTCTCCAACGCTTAACTTGTTAGGTGCAATGATGTATCTTTTTTCACCATCAGCATAAACAAGCAGTGCAATGTTTGCACTTCTGTTTGGATCGTATTCTATGGTAGCAACCTTTGCAGGAATACCATCTTTATTTCTTTTAAAATCAATTTTTCTGTATTTTCTTTTTTGTCCGCCACCTTTATGTCGAACCGTTATCTTACCATGTGCATTTCTACCGGCTTTCTTTTTTAATGTCACCAGTAGGGATTTTTCAGGCTGATCTGTCGTAATTTCTTCAAATGTTGATACAGACATGCCTCTTAACCCAGGTGTTGTCGGTTTATATTTTCTGATACCCATGCGATTTCCCTCCTTCGTTCAATATGTCTAAAAATTACATTCCTTCGAAGAATTCAATTTCTTTACTATCGGGTGTAAGCGTAACAATTGCTTTCTTTTCATCAGCTCTTCTGCCTACATTTCTTCCCATTCGTTTCATTTTTCCTTGAATGTTCATGATGTTAACTTTTTTTACTGTAACACCAAAAATTTCTTCTATGGCATTTTTAACTTGTGTTTTATTTGCTGTTTTTAATACCTTAAAAGTATATTTTTTATCTGCTATATCGTCCATACTGGTTTCAGTAATGACCGGTTTTATTATGATGTCATAAGCTGTCATTATGAGTACACCTCCTCTATTTTGTGTACTGCATCTTTTGTCACTATAAAACTATTGTATTTGATTATATCGTACACATTAAGTGTTGTTACAAGAGTTGTTTTTACTCCCGGAATATTGGCTGCAGATTTTATCACATTCTCGTCTTTTCCATCCATAACGATGAGTGCTTTTTTCTCTGCATTAATATTGGATAATACCTTTACCATTTCTTTTGTTTTAGGCGCTTCCATTGTCAGAGCATCTAATACAATGATTTCTTTCTCAGCCACCTTAGATGTAAGAGCTGACTTCATAGCCAATCTTCTCAATTTCTTAGGTAATGAATATCTATAATCTCTCGGCTTTGGAGCAAATACGATTCCTCCGCCAACATGGTTCGGCGCAACTCTGCTTCCTTGTCTCGCACGACCGGTTCCTTTTTGTCTGAAAGGCTTACGTCCGCCTCCTCTGACTTCACTTCTAGTTTTTGCAGATTGAGTGCCTTGTCTTTGGTTTGCTAAATAATTTTTAACCACTGCGTGAACAGCATGTTCATTGATTTCAATTCCAAATATGCCATCATTTAAATCCATTTCACCTTGTTGCTCACCAGTCATATTTAAAACGCTTACTTTCGCCATTTTCATTCCTCCCTTCTGCTATACTATTTATCGTTTCTACTCTTGACAGAATTTTTAATTTTAAGTAGTGTTCCTTTTGGACCGGGAACTGCTCCTTTTAAAAGCATCACATTCTTTTCAGGAATCGTTTTAACCACTTCGATATTTTGAACGGTAACGGTTTCTGCACCCATTCTACCGGCTCCTTTTTGTCCTTTAAAAACTCTTCCTGGGAAAGATGACCCACCTAGCGAACCAGGTCCTCTGTGATACTTAGATCCGTGTCCCATAGGTCCTCTGGATTGACCATGTCTTTTAATAGGTCCTTGTGTTCCTTTACCCTTTGAAGTACCTGTAACGTCTACTTTGTTACCTACTTCAAAATCTTCAACGGTAATGGTTTGACCGGTTTCAAATGCTTTAGCATCTTCAACTCTGAATTCAGTTAAATGCTTCTTTAATTCTACATTTGACTTTTCAAAATGTCCTTTTAAAGGCTTGTTAACCTTTGCAGGCTTTGCATCATCATATCCAATTTGAACGCCTTCGTACCCGTCGATATCTTTTGTCTTTATTTGTGTTACAACAACAGGTCCTGCTTCAACTACTGTAACCGGTATTACCTCTCCAGCTTCAGTAAAGATTTGAGTCATGCCAACTTTTTTACCTAGTATTGTTTTCATGTTTACACCTCCTGTTTTCTTACAGCGGATTACAATTTGCAGCAATAACTCCTGCTTAAGTTATCAGAAATTATGCTTCTACAGTGTAATCATACTAAGAAGTGGACTGGTAGAAATCTATCTCAATCTAATCTTAGTATTTTCTATAGTTTGATTTCAATATCCACGCCTGCGGGCAGGTCAAGTCTCATCAGAGAATCGACTGTTTTAGGCGTTGGATTTAGTATGTCTATAAGTCTTTTATGTGTCCTTTGTTCAAATTGTTCTCTAGAATCCTTGTATTTATGCACTGCTCTTAAGATTGTAATCACTTGTTTTTCTGTAGGCAGTGGAATAGGACCTGATACGTCTGCACCTGTTTTCTTAGCAGTCTGAACAATTTTGCCTGCTGATTGATCTAAAATATTGTGATCATACGCCTTTAATCTAATTCTGATTTTTTGTCCTTGAGTCATTGAATTACCTCCTTTTATCGCACGTTTTTAATATTAATCACGCACGAAGGGACCTTCATACACTTAGCCGGGTGTTTCATTTTTTTTTGAAAACCGGCGTGAAATCCCGTCGCCCGTTTCTTTGAACGAACATTCTCCACAGAAATTCCCTGAATAGAAGGCTCATTTTGCTACTATTCAGCCACCTCCTGCTTCATCGCTGTCCTAAAGCACGCTTAAATATTATATTATATTTTTATTTTAAAATCAAGTATTATTACCGTTTCTTTAAAACAAAATTTGCATTCAATCGAGAATTCTCGATTGAATGCATAAATCTTGATATGAACTATTCAATAATCTCAGCAACAACACCGGAAGCTACAGTTCTTCCACCTTCTCTAATAGCAAATCGTTGTCCTTCTTCAATTGCTATCGGATTGATGAGTTCGATTTCCATTTGGATGTTGTCTCCAGGCATAC
>JAKSCF010000486.1 GCA_022360735.1 Clostridia bacterium | reverse complement strand
TTTGAGCTTTTGTTTGTGTTTTTTTAAATTGTCACAATTATTGCTTTATTCAAATAGAACAAAATGGAAAAGAACGAATTGGTTGATTTATTTTTGAGCTGGCACGTTTGACTAAAGAAGCAGATCGAATGGACTTATTACAGAAATTCAAACAGTACAATAGGCAAGACAGGAAAGCTGAATTGGAAAAGATATATCAGTTTTGCAATTCCATAGAGAATATGGATATATATCTAAACTACTCAAGTTATGAAGATTATGATAATGACTATTGGGGGGGAGCGCGATTATATATCTTGGACAAATTCTTGAATCAAACGGTGAAATGGGCGCCACTTAGAGTTGTATTAAATTAAGGTTATCTTTTGACCCTCCTCTTTTCTTATCTCAGTTCCCTAATCATAAATCCTAAATCATATTCATACTATTAGTAAGAGTAAAAACAAGGAGAAGTAAGTATGGAAATAGATATGGACTTACTATTTGATTTTTCTTTGAATCTGCCTCGTATTGTAGTATCCAGTAATTTAGTGATTATAGATAACGTCAAAAGCATTATGTCGTTTTCAAGTACCGGAATGGTTGCAGATACAGGTACACGTTTTACTGCTGTTAGCGGAGAAGACATAACTATAAGAAATCTAAAAGATGATAGAGTTGTTCTAATAGGTAAAATCAATTCTGTAGAATTCTTTCCAAATAAAAAGGGTGATTAATGGGTGTTTTCTAAATTTTTTCTAAAAGGGTATAATAAAATAAGAGTTGAAGGCTTTAGACTCAATCAATTTCTTTCAGACTGTTTAAATGACAGCGTAGAATTAAAGCATATCCATAAAATTGACGATTTCACCATGGATTGCACGCTTTCTCAGAAAAAACTCAATAAAATAATGAAAAAAAAGCGGAATAAAAAATATAGGATTACAATTTTAAAAACGGGTGGATTACCCAATTACGGTAAGAAAGCCAGATACAAAAAAGGTTTTATTCTAGGCTTTTTTATTTTTATTTCGTTATTGTACTACCAATCTCTGTTTATTACAGAAATCGAAATAAAGGGCAATGAAACCATCAAAGAATCTGCACTGCGTTCATCTTTGGCAGAAATAGGTATAATAGAAGGCAATAAAAAAAACTATGACTTGGACGAAATAAAAAAGTGTTTGTATAAAGAATATGAAGATATTGCTTGGCTGGGCATGAAATATTCCGGCAACAAAGTTACAGTAGAGGTGGTAGAAAAAAGAAAACCGCCAGAAATTATTGCATATGATATTCCGTGTGATATAGTAGCTAGAAAAAAGGGATATGTGGAAAAAGTCATTACGAAATATGGGACACCATTAGTTAAAAAAGGAGACTTTATCAATAAAGGTGATATTTTAATTTCCAGCATGGTAATAGAAGAAAGTGGAGATATAAGGTATGTTCACTCATTAGGTGAAGTTCACGCAAAAATTATTTATAGATTGATTATTACTGAGGAAAAAAAGAAAAAAAAAAAAAGTGAAACAGGAAAACAGCAGTACGGGGTGAATTTGAGAATTGGAGACACGAATATTAATTCCGGAACATTATTTCTATCTTTTGACCATTATAGAAGAAAAGAATCGGAAATATTTAAATCTTTCACACCTTTTCCAATTGAATTATGTCTCATTAAATATGAAGACTTAGATGTCACTGTACGAGAGCGGCAAAAAAAAGAAATCGAAGAGAGCATAATGGTAAAAGTTAAAGAACTTATTGAGAAAAATATTCCTGAGGATGCAGAAATAGCAAATAAAGATTTGATGTTTAGCCAAGAAAAAAATATAATAAAAGTAAGGGTTATGATTGAAGCTATCGAACAAATAGGTCAAGAAGTCAGAACCATACCGTTATATTAAGGAAACTGAGGAGGATGTCTTTGGAAAGTACTCAACAAAAAGAAGAACGAAGAATTGGGATTAATAACCCACAGCACCTTAATGAACTATTTGGAAATTTGGACAATAATTTAAAGATTATTTTAGACCATTTTGATGTCAATATCATACAAAGAAATGATGAAATCATTATTAAAGGTAATGATGCCAATATTGTGGAAAGCATTATTACTGAATTGTTAACGATTATTGAAAGTGGAAATACTTTAGATACACAGAAAGTCAATTATGTTATCAAATTAAAAAGAGAAGGCATTTCCTATGCCGACAATCGTATGGAGAAGGATATTGTTTGTGTTACCTACAAAGGCAAGACAATAAAACCCAAAACAATAGGTCAAAAACAATATATCAATGCTTTACGAAAGAATGATATCGTATTTGGAATCGGACCTGCAGGTACAGGTAAGACCTATTTGGCTATGGCTATGGCTGTCAATGCGTTTAAAAATAAAGAGGTGAGCAAAATTATATTAACACGCCCTGCAGTTGAAGCCGGTGAAAGACTAGGCTTTCTACCCGGGGATTTGCAGGATAAAGTAGACCCTTATTTAAGACCGCTTTATGATGCGCTTTATGATATATGGGGACAGGAAACGGTTGCACGATATAAAGAAAGAGAATTAATAGAGATTGTTCCACTGGCCTATATGAGAGGCAGAACTTTAGACAACTCATTTATTATTTTAGATGAAGCACAAAATACTACAAAAGAGCAAATGAAAATGTTTTTAACCAGGATGGGTTTTGGCTCAAAGGTAGTGGTGACGGGAGATATTACACAAGTGGATTTACCTAAAGGAGGCGACTCTGGATTAAAGGAGGCAAAGAAGATACTTGAAGGCATTAATGGTATTTCTTTTTCGTATCTTAGAGACAGCGACATTGTAAGGCACCCATTGGTACAAAAAATTATAAAAGCTTATGATAAATATTCATCCAAAAGGTAGGTGAACAGATGGAAATTATATATAATGATGACAAGCTCATTGAAAAACAATGGCAAATAAAAATGGAAGAAGCAATCCAATTATGTGTGGAAGGGGAACAATTAGATTCTGACAATATAGAGGTTAGCATATCTTTTGTAAGCAATGAGGAAATACAACAATTGAATGCACAATACAGAGATAAAGATTGTGTTACGGATGTATTATCCTTTCCCCAATATGATTCTATAGATGAAATGAACAAAAGTGAAGTCATTTGTCTTGGTGATGTTGTGATTTCCTTGGATAAAGCAAAAGAACAATCCATAGAATATGGACATGCTTTCCAGCGAGAATTGGTTTATCTTACAGTACATAGCATATTACATTTATTGGGTTATGACCACATGACAGACGAGGAAAAAAAGATTATGCGCAATAAAGAAGAAGTAATTATGAAAGAAATTTATCTTGAAAGGCTTGAGTAAACAATGAAAAAGATTAAAAAAACTTTTATAACCGGTCTATTAGTCCTTATACCGCTTATGGTAACATTTACATTTACCATATGGGGATTTTTAAAGATTGATGAGTTTTTTCAGCAGCCTATTGAAGCGATTACAGGAAGACGTTTTATTGGATTGGGATTGATATTGACAATAGGCATTGTATTGTTTGCCGGTTCTTTAGCTACTAATTATGTGGGCAAAAAAATAATCAGAAATATTGAAGAAACACTCAATAAAATTCCTATTATAAATGTCATATATTCATCTATTAAACAATTGCAGGATACAATTTTTCTCAAAAAAAATCAAGAGGCATTTAAAAGTGTTGTATTGGTTCAGTATCCCTCAAGGGATATTTATACATTAGGTTTTACAACGGCTACCGCACCGGCTATTATAGAAGGAGAAGTTGCAAAGAAACTCACCAGTGTTTTTATTCCCACTACACCAAACCCAACTTCAGGAATGTTTGTTATGATTCCGGATAGAAATCTAATCCATCTTACAAAAGTAGCATACCAAGGTCTTGAATAGTAGTCATCACTTGCTTGCAATGCTTCCACCAAAAGATACGGAAGTGTAAGAACTACTGGTGTTCCATCTATTAAAACAGCAATCCTACCTTCCAATAACTT
>JAKSCF010000219.1 GCA_022360735.1 Clostridia bacterium | reverse complement strand
TTCTTTATTTGTAATGATTTTTTTTATTTTTTAAGTAATATTCTAAATAATTAATGTTGAATTTTCAATAATTTAAGCATCACATCATTTCTTATTACTTTCATTGGCATATATATTGCAATTAATAAAAATTTAGTAGGAGGTGGATAAATAGATGTTTTTAATTTGGATAGCTCTTTTGTTTTTATGGATAATCTTTATTGGAAAACTGACTTTAGACACACTCATCATTGGTGCTTTAGCCAGCATAATACTTATTATGTTGAATACAAAATTAAAACTATTTCCCTTTAAACATAGATAGAAGAAGGTGATTAAATGATTGTAATTTTTCTTCTTTTTATTTTGTGTATAATTCTCATAGAAAAAAGTACCATAGCCGCATTAATGGTTTGCGCATTAATTATTATATTACTTATATATCAAAATAAAACCGTTATCCCTCAGCTTTCCGTTAAAGAAAGTTTTTTAATGGGAAAATATATACTGGAGTATGTTTTGATATTATGTATCAATATTGTTGCATCCAATATTCATGTAGCGAAGATTGTATTATCTCCAAAGGTTAATATTCACCCTAAAATGGTTGCTTTTAAGACACAATTAAAATGGGATATTAGTAAAGCTGTACTCGCTAATTCTATTACCTTAACCCCAGGCACATTAACGGTTGAGGTTTTTGAAGATACTTTAATGATTCATTGCTTGGATGAAAAATTCATAGATGGATTAGGAGAATTAAGCTTTGATAAGATTTTGCTGAAGATTGAGGGTGTTTATCATGGTTCAAATGGTTGAATTAGCAATTATATTTTTAGCGTGCACGGTCTTGTTATGTATGGTCCGCGCTATCAAAGGCCCCAATACAGCGGATAGAATAATTGCTATTAATGTAGTAAGCACCAAAATCATTGTGCTTATTTCTTTTGTTTCTTTTTTACTGGAGGAAACTTATTTTATAGATGTTGCCTTAACCTATGCGTTAATCAGTTTTATAACATCTATTGTTGTTGCGCAGACTATGAGCTCAGGAGGTCCTTCATAAATGAAAGTATTCTTTTTTACAATACTGCTTTTTTCCGGATTATTTTTTTTTCTTGTAGGAACCATAGGAATCCTAAGGTTACCGGATGTCCTTACAAGGGCTCATAGTGCAGCTAAATGCGATACACTTGGCGCTATATTATCTCTATCATCACTGATTATATTAAGAGGTTTTGATATTGTAACGATAAAAATTTTAACCATTATTTTATTTATATGGATTACCAGCCCAACTGCCACTCATTTGATTTCAGAAGCTTATGTTAAAAAGAAAGAGATCAGAGAGTAGATATTCCAATTAATAGTGAGTAATGAATAATTAATAATTTTGGATGACTTTGTTTCATAAAGTCTAATTAAAATATTTAAATAGGTTTTGTGAAGCAAAATCAATCTTAATTAATCATTATTATCTATTAATGATTAATTCTTAAACGAGGTGTTGAAAATGGAACCATTTATGATCATTATGCTGATATCCCTTATGATTTTCAGTATATCTGTATCTATCATAAAGAGCTTATTAGGAAGTATCATTGTTTTTGCTGTATATAGCCTGATTATGGCTATTCTGTGGCAGCAGTTAAATGCACCTGATTTAGCAATAACAGAAGCAGCCGTTGGAGCAGGAGTGACGACGATATTGTTTATTATCACCTTAAAAAAAATTCATCATGGTGAAAATAATGCGAGGGATAAAAAATGAGACAGATTCTATGCGTATTCATCACCATATTCATTATTATTGCATTATTGGTAGGTGTATCAGAGTGTCCTCCATTTGGAAATCCAAATAACCCTGAACACAATGTTCTTAGCAAAGGATACATAGCCAATGCTATGGAGGATACCGGTGCTAAAAACATTGTATGCGCCGTTATTCTGGACTATAGGGCTCTTGATACATTTATAGAAGCTATTGTATTGTTTTCCGGTGTTATTGTGGTGATGTCAATATTAAAGGAATAATAGGAGTTTATAAAATGGATAATTTAGTACTTAAGCAGGTTACAAAATATATTGTACCTTGTATTCAACTATTTGGTATTTATGTCATATTAAATGGGCATATTTCGCCGGGAGGCGGGTTTGCAGGAGGTACTATTATTGCCTCCAGTATTATTCTTAAGGATGTCGCTTTAGGAAAAGCATCTATAAATTTTAATCAAGACCATGCGTTAAAGCTAATTTGTATTTCTCTTATGACTTATGGCATTTTAAAGGGCTACAGTTTTTTATCCGATACTTTACACTTGCCCCATCCGCCCATAGGAACACCCGGACATATTTTAAGCGGAGGTTTTTTACTCCCTTTGAATATACTCATAGGTATTACGGTTACCTCAACTATATTTATCCTATATGACCTGTTTTCATTGAAAAATTAAGAACTGAAAAATTCTTAGCCAATCAGGCAGTCACGAAGACGAAATCAGAGATTTCTTTCGTGTTGCATGAGACCTACAGCAGAATCAGAGATTCTGTGTTAGGGCTTCAAGATTGGAGAATTTCTGTATGAGACCTGCGACGTAATCAAAGATTACTGCTAGGGCTTCATTGAAAAAAAAGAGAGGTTGGGTTGGCCTCTCTTTTTATTCTTGTGGGGAATGGACGGGTGTTATGGCTTAACCTGCATTTTTAACCGCCGCATTATATTTTTTAGTTAATCTAGAAACTTTTCTTGAAGCAGCATTTTTATGAAGAATATTCTTCACTGCAGCTTTTTTAAGTTTCTTTTCTGCCAATACTAGTTTTTCTTTAGCCAAATCAAAATTACCTTCTGTTAAAGCTGTCTCAAAGTTTTTAAGTACTGCTTTAAGATTGTTTTTGATACGTCTATTTCTAGCGGTTTTCTTGTTGATGACTAAGATTCTTTTCTTTGCAGATTTAATATTTGCCATTTAATTCACCCCTCTCACGTTGAATATTGCAGTTAGTATTCTATCACTTATGGTTTAATTAATCAAGAAATATTTTCTAAACCCTAAAACCTTATATTATTATAACTTTTTTACAAGCTTTTTATCCCAGATTCATTGAATATTAA
This sequence comes from Clostridia bacterium, assembly GCA_022360735.1. Next base: position 2,028 of record JAKSCF010000219.1, on the reverse strand, counting down.
GGGGTTAAATGGCAAAAATATAAAAAATACAACAAAACATAAAAAAACATATAAAATACTTGGAGGTATAAAATGTTTAGAACGGATTTGGCAATTGAAAGCAAGGAAATGTATGATGAAAAAAATGATATAGAAATCAGCGGTGTTGAAGTAGATCAAGATCAAATAGGCGGAGTGGGCATAACCCGTATTAAGATAACGGATGAAAACGGATCTCAAGCTCTGGGCAAACCAAAAGGAAATTATATTACATTAGAAGTGAAAGGAATAAGAAGTGCAGATTCGGAATTAAAGGACGAAGTCAGCGTGGCCTTATCCAAAGAACTATCTCAAATTATTGATTTTAAAGATGATCTTAAGGTTTTGGTTGTAGGATTAGGTAACGAAAAAGTGACACCGGACGCTTTAGGACCATTGGTGGTGTCCAAAGTTAAAGTAACGCGTCATTTTTTTGTAACATATAAAAAAGATAAAGATGAAACCATGGCGTGTGTTAGTGCGCTGATCCCTGGGGTTATGGGCACAACAGGCATTGAGACGGTAGAAATATTAAAGGGTGCAGTGGAAAAAGTCAAACCGGATGTTATCATAGCGGTAGATGCACTGGCAGCCAGAAGAATGGAACGAATCAATACAACCATTCAAATCACGGATACCGGTGTTAGTCCGGGTGCAGGTGTAGGCAATAATAGGCTTAAGCTAAATGGTGATAGTCTGGGTGCTAGGGTTATAGCAATTGGTGTACCTACAGTTATTGACTCTTTTACCATGGTATTCGATACCATTGAGGAATTAGGAGAATGTGAAAAAGAAAATGATTTGGGTCGATTCTTTAAAAAGCTTTCAGAAGTCATCAGCCAAAATACTGAACAAATGCAAAGCATGTTAGCATCATGCATCAACAAATCCATTGTAACCGCCAACGATATCGATAAAGTTGTACTGGATTTTTCTCAGATTATTTCTAATTCAATTAATATGACTTTACATCCCGGATTAGAGTTAGATGATGTTAATCGATATTTAAATTAATCATAACAGAACGTACTTTTTCATATAATTTTATAGGTGGTATGGCGTAGGCATCATACCATCTAAGATAACAGTATGAAAAGAGGTGCAAAGTTGAATAAAAGGAAAAGTTGGCTCTCAAACTCAGTTGTGGTAGTCGCTATGTTTACCTTCGCTTTAATCTTTCTGACAGCGTTTTCTTTTGATAATTACATGGGTGTACAAGCTGAAAATGAAGAAAAAACTGTTTTTGAAGGATGTATAGAAAATGTTTTTCCAGTATTTAGCAGAGGATTAGAATTAGATAGGAGCCAACCAACCCCTCAAAGAGAGAAAAGCAGCATATATCAAAGAATTTTTACCAATATGTACCCGACTATGACAGGGAACTATGTTGAAATAGCTTCAGAAAAGACACCAATACCAATAGAATATAGTGATTTTAGAAATAACATCAATGACATCATAGATGAATCCGAAGCAGAGCAATTACCTGATACAAATATATCTACGGACTATAAAGTTGTATCTTCTCAAGAACTTCCTAAGAAACAAGAAATTGACTTTACAAAACCAGTCGTATATCTTTATCATACCCATGCAACGGAATCTTATTTGCCAAAGAGGGAAGGCAACTTTCATTCTGTTGAGGAATCAAGCACTGTAAGGGAAGTCGGTGAAAGAATTGCTAAAAACCTAGAAGAAATGGGTATAAAGGTCATTCATAACAAAACCGTGCATGATTATCCATCTTATAGTAAATCTTATGCAAGGTCGTTAAAAACCATTACGGCAGGATTAGAAAAATATAAATCGGTTAAAATAGTTATAGATTTACACAGAGATGCATCTGATTATAAGAAAACCCCTGATGAACTACTGACTATCGATGGAGAAAAAGCAGCTTGCTTTAGATTGGTTCTAGGTACTAAGAACGATAATGCATCAGAACTTAAGACTTTTGCAGAATATTTTTTATATAAAAGTGATCTGTTATATCCCGGTTTAGGAAAAGGC
>JAKSCF010000538.1 GCA_022360735.1 Clostridia bacterium | reverse complement strand
TTATAAACCCCTATTTGTATTCAATTTGTTAGAAATATATTAAGGTCGGGCACGACCCAACCCCAAATTTACTCTATCTCCTATCTCCTATCTCCTATCTCCTATCTCCTATCTCCTATCTCCTATCTCCTATCTCCTATCTCCTAATAATTATATCCAAAAAAATCTATGGTAAATAATAATTCCTAAAAACATTATTGTGAACATTAAAGCTAACAAATCTTTTTTATGGTAAGAGAGTTCATGCATTCTGGTTCTATTTTCTCCTCCCCTGTAACATCTTGCTTCCATTGCCATAGCCAGCTCATCCGCTCTTCTAAAGGCGCTGATAAATAGCGGAACCAATAAAGGTATCAAGCTTTTTGCTCTATTAATTAGGTTGCCGCTTTCAAAATCTGCACCTCGAGCCATTTGAGCTTTCATTATTTTATCGGTTTCTTCTAAAAGTGTTGGAATAAATCGGAGTGCGATACTCATCATCATAGCCAATTCATGAGCAGGCACACCTATCCTTTTAAAAGGGTTTAGGAGCTTCTCTATGCCATCTGTCAGCTTAATTGGCTTGGTTGTCAGTGTGAGCACCGAAGAGCCGATAATAAGGATGATAAGGCGGCCACCCATAAAAATGGCCTGGTGCAACCCTTCTCTTGTAATCTTTAATGGTCCTAATGCATAAAGCAATTCTCCTTTAGTCATGAAAATATTAATACTAAAGGTTAGTATAATAATAATCATTAAAGGTCTCAGCCCTTTGAACATAAATTTAACAGGTACTTTTGACGCTGTAATGACAATGGTCAAAAACAGTAAAACCCATATATATTGAATCAATTCATCAATTAAAAATAGTTCAATAATAAAAATAAACGTCGCTATTATTTTTACTCTCGGGTCAAGCCTATGAATCAAAGACTCACCAGGGTAATATTGTCCTAATGTAATATCTCTTAGCATGATATTATTTGCTCCTTATTAATTCTATGATCTGCTGCTCTGCTTCTTCTAGTGTATAAATATTGACGTCAACATCTTTCCCGTTCTTTTTCAACTGATGCATTAATTTCATTACAGGTGGAACCCCTAAGCCTATTTTTTCCAGAAGCTCGATATGCTTATAGATTTCCTTTGGCTTACCGTTTAATACAACGCTTCCTTTTTCCATAACGATTATTTTGTCTGCATATTGTGCCACATCACCCATATTATGAGAAACTAAAATAATGGTATTCTTTTCTTGAGTGTGCAGTGCTTTTAACATCTCCATGGTTTCTGCTCTTCCTTTTGGATCCAAACCGGCTGTAGGCTCATCTAAAATTAATACTTCCGGTTTCATGGCTATGACGCCGGCAATGGCCACACGCCTTTTTTGCCCGCCGCTTAATTCAAAAGGAGATTTATCTTTTACCGCTTCATAGTCTAGCCCTACTTGGTTAATGGCTTCATATACTCTTTCTTTTATTTCGTCTTCGCTTATCCCTAGATTAGTTGGTCCGAAAGCAATGTCTTTATATACGGTTTCCTCAAAAAGCTGATATTCAGGGTACTGAAATACCAAGCCTACTTTTTGTCTTACTTCACTCATTTTTACCTTTTTATCAGTAATATCAAACCCATTAATCCATATTCTCCCTGATTTTGGTTTTAAAAGTCCGTTTAGGTGCTGTACCAATGTAGACTTCCCCGAACCCGTATGTCCAATAACAGCAATGAATTCTGTTTCATATATTTCTATGTTAACATTATCTAATGCAACGGTTTCATAAGGCATACCCTCATTATATATATGTTTTAAATTTTCTATCTTTATTGACATAAGTAGTTCACCATCTCTTCAATCGTAATAATATCTTTTGGTATAGGAATGCCTTTATGATTAAGCCTTGACGCAAGCTCCGTTACCATAGGAACTTCAAGTCCTATTTCTTTCAATTTTTTTACTTGCGTAAATATCTCTTTTGGAGAACCATCTAATATAATTTTACCGTGATCAACAACCACGACTCGATCTGCCAAAGCAGCTTCTTCCATAAAATGCGTAATATGTATAATGGTTATATTTTCATCTTTATTCAACTTGCAAATGGTTTCCATCACTTCTTTTCTGCCGTGAGGGTCCAGCATTGCCGTAGGCTCATCAAAAACAATGCATTCAGGCCGCATTGCAATAACACCTGCTATAGCTATTCTTTGTTTTTGGCCGCCGGAAAGTAAATGAGGTGCTTTTTTCTTATATTCGCCCATTTCAACCATATTCAGCGAGTCTTCCACTCTTTCTCTAATCTTTTGCGGATCAATGCCTAGATTTTCCGGTCCAAAAGCAATATCATCCTCTACTATTGCAGACACCAATTGATTATCCGGATTCTGAAATACCATCCCTGCGGTTTGTCTGATATCCCAAAGTTTACTTTCATCTGCAGTATCAAGGCCCTTAACATAGACTTTCCCTCCACTAGGAAGCAATAGGGCATTAATATTCTTTGCAAGCGTGGATTTTCCTGATCCATTATGACCAATGATAACCGTAAGACTCCCCTTTTCTATATCAAGGTTGATATTGGACAAAGCTCTAACATTTTGTCCATCTTCATCTTTTTTATATTCGAATATTAATTCTTTTATTTCAACAATGTTATTCATATCGACAAACACCTTTTTCTAACGTTGAATTTCTCCATAAATCGCCTATATGCTATAGACTTTATTACTCTAAATAATAGTCGGGCACGGGGACCCGACACTACAGATTGATTTGGGCGCATGCAATACGCCCTACACCTGTCGCCTGTACTCTATTATACTCTTATTCAAGATAGCTGGCAACTCGTAGGAAGGTGCAAAAACTCTTAATTAATTGAACTGAAAAATTCTATTAAAATCTAAGATTTTAGAACTTCTGTATGAGACCTGCGACGTAATCAGGCAGTGTCGAAGACGAAATTAAAAATTTCTTTCTCCTTGCATGAGACCTGCGACGTAATCA
>JAKSCF010000682.1 GCA_022360735.1 Clostridia bacterium | reverse complement strand
CTTTGTCTTGAAGAATGGACAGAGTTATAGCTCTTGCATTCTTGCCATCGGCATGGTCCTTCCCACTGATATTGGTTGCAAAAATATATACCTGCTTTCCCTTTTCTACATATCCAACAAACCAGCCATTCATCCATTTATTATTGATCACACCCGAACCGGTTTTGGCTGATAAAACCAGGTTATCTTGCTCTATTATCTTCATAATTGATTTTACGGTATCTATATTTCTTTTAGAAAATGGTAATTCATATGTATACAATTGCCTTAATAGCTCAACTTGTTCAATAGGCGATATTTTCAATGTAGACTCATTCCAAAAATTCTTCTCATCAGAAACATCTTGATTACCATAACCAACTTGTTGAACAAACGCTTCTATTTCTTCTTCTCTTAATTTTGATAAAAATGACTCAAAATACCAATTTACAGAATGAGTAAAAGCAGACGCTAAAGATTGATCTTTATTCCACGGCTCATAAGGATAGATGATCCCATCCCAAACTATTTTTGAATTTTCATCCTTTATGACTCCAGCTTCAAGACCCATTAATGAACACACAATTTTAAAGGTTGAACAAGGCGATACTCTTTCCTTACTGGATTTTTCATTATAAATATGATATTGCTCCTTGTTTAAATCCAATAATACAAAGCTTCCATCATACCCTTCAAAATAGCTGCTTAAATCTTCAACGATTGTGTTTTCAGGCACCACAACCGGTAATTCAGAAGAAGTCTTACTTAGTCCCTCTGAATGAGTTAGTATGGTAAAACTCAACAACACAATGAGGATAAAACTGATCATACTCCTAGAGAACGTATCTTTTTGAAATTTTGAAATCATGTGGATTCTTTTTTTTATACCGCTCTTACTATTCAAAACGTTTGCTATAGCAAAAGTATATATTGTTGTATTTACAGTTTTTATAAGTTTGATGAGTGTAGCGCCATAATCATAATGCTCTTTAGGCTCTATTTTACTAAGCACATAAGCATCACAGGCAATTTCCTGATCTTGGCGCATATGGTATAATCCATACCATATTATAGGATTAAACCAGTGCAATGCTTGTAAAAAGCATGCTATCATATTGAAAAATATATCTTTCTTCTTATAGTGGACCATCTCATGAAACATCACGTATTTTAGCTCATTCATACACAGCTTCGACTTTATATTTTGGGGCAATAAAATGCAGGGATTTAAAATCCCAAACAAGGCAGGACTGTGGATTTTTTTCGATTCAACCATACGAAAATGCCTTTTAATCCTCATTTCCTTTTTACATTTCATCATAACATCCCATAACACTTTACTTTCAATGGGTTTACTGTCTCTTACCATCTTCCATACTCTTATATTATAAATAAAAGCCCAAACCACCATACACAGTACGCCAATGAACCAAATGCAAAATAATATTTGTAATAAAAAAGCAGTGTGGTTTCCGTTTATGGATAAAGCATATTCTTCCGGAAAAGACCATATATCTATTGTATTTTGATTTTGTAAAGACAACTCATTAAAGTTGGGACTGCTATCCACACTTTGGCTTTCACCATATTTTGCGACTGCTAATTCAATGAGGTAAAATATATTAAAAGATGTTTTAAAAGTGGTGGGTATTATAAGTTTTGCTATGAGCAAAAACCAAATGGCATAATGCCATTTGGCACTTATTTTTTCTTTGAAAATCACTTTTACAAGTAAGATCACACCTATTAATAAACTAGCTGTGAAGGATGTAAACAGCAGCTTTGAAAAAAACATGGGTATCTCTATCACTGTTTATCTCCCCCTTCATTTCTTCTTTTTATCAAGTATACGCTTGAGTTCTTCTATCTCTTCTTCCGTTAATTCTTGTTCTTCTAAAAAATTTGTGAACAACACATTAAATGTTCCCCCACAAACACGGTCCAAAAAAGAGCGGGTTTCTGCTCGAACACATTCGTCTTCAGTCAATAACGGGAAATACAGATATGAATTGCCCTCATCATTAAAGCCAACAGCATTCTTTTTAACTAATCGCCCCAATAAAGTTCTGGTGGTTTTAGGATTCCAAGCAACTACGCCTTGCAGTTTTTCAATGACATGATTAGAAGTAACCGGAGACGCCTCTGCCCATAGCACTTTCATCACTTGCCACTCCGTCTCTGAGATATTCGGCAGCTTTCTCATAAAAACACTCCTTTGGATTACTGTTGTAATTCTAAAAACATCATACTTCCTAAAACCCTTTCTGTCAATAAAAATAAACGCAAGACAAAGCCTCTATTTTAATAAGTCTTGTATCGGTGTAATATCATATTCTTCATTTTTTTCTTTCTTATTAATAATTTCTAATAATTTTTTTGGTATCGGTCTTATCCGATAAATGTCCAATTATGGGGTCAGAAATTGCATCCCATGTTATAGCTATAGAAAACATTGTACCGGCAATAGCTGGAGAAATACCTATATAAGGGATAATTTTGCTTGACCAGTTGTTGCGCTCATAATTTTCCTCCTTACAAAATTTTTATTATATAATGGAATTTGTCGTATTAAAAAGCTTTCTTGTCTTTAGGCTGTTGTTGTGTCACACAGTGAATCATTCCACCATATTTATAGAGTTTCGTAACATCAATGCCAACAACGGTTCTATTTGGATACAACTCTTGAATCATATCATTGGCTATAGAATCATTTGTATCATTATAATTTGGAACTAAAACTACATTATTACCAATATAATAATTGAGATATGACCCCTTATAGGTTAAGCCTTGGACGTTGTTTTCTGTCAAT
>JAKSCF010000511.1 GCA_022360735.1 Clostridia bacterium | reverse complement strand
TATTATAAACACATCATCCTTATTATGGGATGATGTGTTAGGTTGTAGACAAATTGAATGCAGGTGCATATATATGCACCTGCATTCAATTTGTCTACAACCTAACACATCATCCCATAATAAGGATGATGTGTTTATAATAATCTCTTTATTCTTCTTCTTTATTCTCTTCTACGCCTTCAGCTTGTTCTGCACCTTCTGCTGCAGGTGTCTCTTCTTCTTCTGTACGTAACGTTGGGTGAACGATAGATGCATAAACTTCATCTTCATTTACTATTCTAATGTTTTCATTCAAATTCAGATTATCTGTATTGATTGAATCACTGGCATCCATTTCCGAAACATTTATTACAATATTATCAGGTATGTCTCCTACTTTCCCAACTACTTCCACAATCGTTTTTTGTACTTGTAGCTGCAACTGTTTTGAGTTAAGCGCTTCTTCACCTTGAAACACAATAGGTACTTGCATTTTAACTTCATGGTCTTTTGAAACAGCTTGCACATCAATATGCTGGAGAATGCGTGAAACCGGATGTTTTTGGACTTCTTTAATAAAACCAAATTTCTTTTCACCATTAAGCATTACCCATATTTTTGCATGCTCACCATGTTGATTGATTACTTTTTGTAATGCTTGAAATTTGAATTTTACCGGCGTGGTTTCTTTCATGCTGTCACCATATATGACACCCGGTATAAATCCCATTTCTTTAAATTTTTTACTTGGTCGTTCATAAGCATTTAAAATAATATCTTCCATCTTTACCCACTCCTTTTTGAACTGAAAAGTTCTATAAAAATCTAACTGAAAGATTTTTACCCAATCTATGATTTCGAGAAATCAACATGCTGGGACTTTATCAGACGTTAGCTTGTATAGCTATTCATATTCTTTCCAACTTAAAACTTTTTTAGTCTTAGGTTTGTAGGTAGACTATCATATTTAATTTATTTATTTTGTAGAAATTTGTCGAAAGATATTGAAATATTATTTTTATGGATTTATTTCTTTCCTATTTTTTTCTCTCTAGCATAATAAAAGAGATACTGTTGTGCAAAACCTCCATAGGATTGAAAGGTTTTATCCACATACTGTGTAATACTTTTAGTATCTTTTAGCTGATATAATTCTTTCATCACTCGCTCAACCCATACATCTATGGGAAATCTTTGGTATTTATTAAGGGAAAAAAGCATAATACAATTAGCTACTTTAGGCCCTATGCCATGTAGTCCTAACAAATATGCTTCCGCTTCTTCATCTGAGCCATACTTTAAATGATACAGGTGATCACTTTTTGCAATTTCACAGGCAGTTTTTTTAATATATTTTGCCCTATAACCCACTTTGCAGGCCAAAATGTCATCTACGCTAATGCCAGCCAGTTTTTCAGGGGATGGGAAATCGTAATAATCCTTACCCCAATAGTTTCCTAAATATCTTCCATATTGCCGACTCAAAGCCTCAATATTTTGCTTGATAATCGGTATACTTTTATTTTGAGATATGATAAAAGAAATAACCGTTTCCCACTCATTTTGATTAAGCAGACGTATCCCCTTACCGAAATCTATTGCTTGCTTCATGATTTCATCGTCTTTGGATAATTCATTTTTTATTGCTTTATAATCTCTTTTAAGATCAAAGTAATCCTCCCATATGGTATAATAATCCTCTTCTGTCGTGTTCTTTATAATTAACCGGTGATCCAGCATGCTCACATTAATCACTTTACCAAATGCAACCCCTGTATAGCTGTTGTTATTCTCTTTGTTCCAACGAAAACACTGGCCACATTCAAATACATGTACCGGGTCAAAGTGCTCCAGATTTTCAATAATAACCATATCTTTTGTTATTTTAACATTACTCATCGATTCTTCATCCTATTTACTTATATTTTTTGATTTTCAAACGAATAAGAAATATTAGCTGGAAGAGATATTTGGTATATATTTTTTATGGAGAAATACTAATTTTAATGCAGTGCAACGGAATTAAAATCAAAGGGTCCATTATCAACTGCAAAGTTTTTAGGGCTCTGACCGTTAAGCTATATAGTTATTTTATTTTACACCCTTTGTTTATTTTGTAATAAAAATTATATACCAAATGTCTCTCAACATAAAATCAAGACAAGAGTATTATTATAGTAACTTTATTTAATAGAAAAGACCAGATCATATATGATCCAGCCTTTATTTTATAAAACATCCTGTAATCTTTTAATCATAGTAGCAGCCTCGGCTCGAGTTGTAAAATCACTTGGGTCGAAAACGCCACCCGGCCTTCCATTAATAATTTTTAATTTATTACATAGCTTGACCCCATCCTCAGCCCAACTGGGTATGTCAGCATTATCAGAGAAGCTCAGGGAGTGGTCTGAGGCAGCATCGGTGTCTCCTGTTTCAAGTTCGTAAACTCTTTTCATAATAACTGCTATTTCTTGTCGAGTTATATTATTATTGGGTTTAAAAGTTCCATCCTCATAGCCATTTACGATATCATATTTTTTTGCTGCTTCAATATACTTAGCATTGCTTGTAGATGATGATACATCTGAGAATTCACCTTCTATATATTTAAGTTGTAAATCAAGCATTTTTACGATATATTGACAAAAGTCCCCTCTGGTAATATTAGTATCCGGATAGAAATTAGATCCATCATTTGTAGATATAATGCCATCGTTAACTAAATTTTCAATATAATCCAGTGCCCAATGATCGGAGATATCTTCAAAGGCATAAGTTCTCACATCTACAGTTGTAAAGCTAAAAAATTTATTAAGCTCCTTTTTACTACCATCGTCAAATATTACGGTAAACTCTGCATCCACATAGTATTTAGTATTACTGTTTAAAGGCTCCTTTGGAATGATAATTAAGCTGTCTGATAAATATTTGTCTTTTGAAGGCTCATTAATGTAAATCTCTTTTATCTTTTTAGCATTGTCGTCTCTTAATGTAACGCTCTTAACATCTAATGAAATAACATTTTTTTCGCTGAAATAGGAAATTGTGATAGGATATCCTATGCTTTGATCATTTATGCCCTTAAGGGGATCCGGAGTTTCTGTATTCTCCCAACTAAGAGGAACATCTTTCTGCATATTATATGGATAATATATTTCTTTATCATCACCTTCTGAGATAGTCCCAAATAGTACCGTGCGATAATTTGATTTACCTGCGTATCCAAAATCATCAGCATATGGATTAAGCCAAGCCAGTCTATGATAAGGTGCAGCGATAAAAGCTTTTAAAGCTTCCGTCTGGTCATCATAGCCGGATGATACATTCTCTGCAGTTGCAATTCCATTGTAGCCATAAGATTTTGCTCTGATAAATGGTGTTCCCCCGGAAAACCCTTTATCCCCCGGCAGCTCATTATGGGTTAGCTTAGAATTGTATATCATATAATTGGTATGGGCGTTAGCTGCTGCATTTAATGCTTTGCTGATACTCAAGGGGGAGAGCCCTAATTTATTTCTAAAATCGTTCACATAGTCTAGAGCAGATATCTGGTTTTGGTTTACAGGTGAATAAGTATTGACGGCATTTTCACTAATAGTAAAGTTCCAGCTTTGACTAAAATAATTAGTCCAACCACTAATATGTATAGTCAAATCTACTGAATGCTGACCAAAGCTTAATGGTGCAGCAGGTCTGTAATAAACCATCTCTCTGCTTTCGTCATATTCTGCATTTACAGATGTTCCATTTACTTTCATTTCTATGGATTCAATCTCATTATCATTCAGTTTTAATTTCATGCCTATCTCAGGTTTAGTAATAAAAATATTAATATCTTTAGGATAGGGTGGAAAATATGCAATTTTATCTGCATATGAAATATTCACCATTGTCGCAACAATGATAATAATTAAAAAAGCATATCTTAACTTTTTAAACACATAACCACCAGCTTTCAAAAATTAATATCTAATAATATAATAAAATATTTTTTTTGATTTTTCATCAGTTTCGGTGTTTTGTAATATAAATATAACAATCCTGTAAAGATTTAACCCCGATTACTGTATAATATTTCTAATATATACATGTATATTGAGTACATTCAATGCTGTCATTTTTTCAACTTCTTTTTTTGTTTTTATCTGAAGCTGCTTCGCTAATTTCATTAGATTATTGTCAAATGTGACAGATATATCTACATGTATATCTATACCCTTTTCCCCACTGATTACACTTATTTTTAATATTTCTTCCAGACCTTTAATAGAGTTTGGCATATGTCCTACAATATCCACTATAACCCTTTCAGATATAAAATAATCTCCCAGATAGCTATATGTTGGTCTTACAACTGTCTTTTCTGTTATTTCATGTTTCCCTGAACTTATTCTCCTAAAAATTTTCAACGGATCCATAAAATATCCTGAGAATTCATGCTTCAGTTGAACCGTAGGAACCGGTATAACATGCTTTCCTAATTGATGTCGTTGTTTTCCCGCCATTTCTCTTTCTTTTTCATTCGTTATTTGTTCAATATATATGGCATGATCCTTTTTAGGTAATTCTAATCGCTTTATAATTTTATCAACCATATTTTCTGAAGTCCCTATTACCAGAATACAATCAGGGTTCTGGGATCTTATTGCAGCCATAACTTCGTTTTTATGATCTTCATCTGTATACAAAGCTGTTTTTACAGCACCTACCATTGTCGTTTGTCTTTTAGCTGATTTGCCGGCTAGTATTTTATTTTTTGCTATAAAAAGACCATCATCAATGATATAGTTGATATCTTTCCCTTTTGCTAAATTCAATGCTTGATAGCTCTTACCTGTGCCGCTTTTTCCAATTAAAGCTACAGTTTTCATAGTTTTCACCATCCAAATTTATGTATCGTATTACCTTTTTATTTTTTTTATTGTTAAAGTCAAAAGAGTTTGCTATAATAGTTATGAATCTTAAAGAGGAGGTATTCGTCATGACATATATAATTGAAGATTCATGTATTAGCTGCGGTGCTTGTGAACCAGAATGTCCGGTTGAAGCAATTACAGAAGGTGATTCAATATATGTAGTTGATCCGGATAAATGCATTGACTGTGGTGCTTGTGCTAATGTATGTCCAGTGGACGCACCAGTAGAAGGTTAGAAAACAAATTCATATTCTAAATAATCGTTTCCAATTGGAACGATTATTTTTTTATCTTTAATACCATTCAATGTCTCAAGTAATATTAACACTTTTACACCTACTACCAATATATCCAGATAAACCGGAAAATAAAACGCTATAATTTATATTTTATTTAAAAACATGGGATGCAATAATCATTTTCTGAACCTGAGAGGTTCCTTCGTATATTTCTGTAATCTTTGCATCTCTCATCATTCTTTCAACTTCATGTTCTTGTAAATATCCGTATCCGCCATGTAGCTGTACAGCCTTAGTCGTAATGGACATAGCAGCTTCTGAAGCAATGAGCTTGGCGACTGCTGCCTCTGAAGAAATATTTAAACCTTGATCAAGTGTCCATGCAGCTTTGTACACCAACATCTTTACTGCTTCAATTTTGGTATACATATCTGCAATTTCGAATTGGAGGCCTTGGAAGTCAGATAAATGCTTTTCAAACTGTTTTCTTTCCTTTAAATATTTAACCGTCTTATCAAAAGCGCCTTCTGCGATTCCCAATGCTTGGGCAGCAATACCAATTCTGCCTACATTCAAGGCTGAAAATGCGATACTCAATCCTTTATTCTCTTCACCTAATAAATTGGACTTAGGCACTTTACAATTATTAAAAATAATCTCTCTTGTCATTGAACCTCGTATACCCATTTTTTTCTCAATCTTACCCAGTTCAAAACCATCAAATCCCTTTTCAATTATAAAGGAACTAATACCCTTCCCCCGTAATTTTGGATGAGTTGATGCAAATACCACATAGATATCCGCCTCTCCACCATTGGTTACAAAATATTTTTTTCCATTTAAAATCCAGTAATCCTCTTTTAAAACTGCAGTCGTTTTTATTGACGCTGCATCAGTCCCCGCATTAGGCTCTGTTAAACAAAATGCACCTAGATTCTCTCCTTTTGTAAGCGGCTTGAGATAGCTTTCTCTTTGTGTATTATTACCGAAAGCATATACAGGCCAGCTGCAAAGAGCCGTGTGAGTAGATAATGTTACACCTGTTGATGCACATGCTTTTGAAATTTCTTCAACAGCAAGTACAAAATCTAAGTAGCTTTTTCCACTCCCACCATATTCTGAAGGAAAAGGTATCCCCATTAAATGGCTCTGTGCCATCTTTTTTATAGTTTCTTGCGGAAATCTTCCTGTTTCATCTATTTCTATGGCTAAAGGTGCAATGTAATTTCTAGTAAATTCTTTAATCTCTTTTCTAAACTGCTTCTGACTTTCCGTTAAAACAAACTTCATTTAAATCCCTCCATATATCTACACAATCCCAAGTCATATTATACGCTGTTTTTAAGAAATAAAAAAGCTTTCTTCCAAATTAGTACAATAAGATTGTTGATTTTTATAAAAATGTCTTTGGCTTTATTGAGATTAGTTTAAATATATGATGAAATTATACAGTTATCCACAACAAAAAATTTCTACATAAAAAAAATCCGATATAAAATCGGATCTTTTTATTCAACCAGCAGCGACTTACTCTCCCAGGCAGTCACCCACCAAGTACCATCAGCGCAGAAGGACTTAACTACTGTGTTCGGGATGGGAACAGGTGTAACCCCTTCGCTATAACCACTGGATTGAAGCCCTAGCTCAAATCTCTGATTTGATGTGCAGGTCTCATACAGAAACTCTCCAGCTTCAGCTGGCTAAGAGTTTTTCAGTTCAAGCCCTAGCTCACAAATCTTCATTTGATGCTAACTTCATATTCACTTGAGAGTTATACCCTCAAAACTAATCAATGTAGAAGTGGCAAACAAGTTGCCAATCGATATGATCTAACAAAATTTTAACTCGCTAGCCAAACGCAGTCTCGAAAACGAAATCAAAGATTTCTGTCTCGTTGCGAATGACCTACGACGCAATCACAGATTGCTGTTAGGTCAACTTCAGGTCAAGCCTTCGACTTATTAGTATCGGTCAGCTCAATACATTACTGCACTTACACCTCCGACCTATCAACCGGATAGTCTTTCCGGATTCTTATCTACTTATAGTAGGGGAAATCTTATCTTGTGGGGGGCTTCGCACTTAGATGCCTTCAGCGCTTATCCCGTCCATACATAGCT
>JAKSCF010000371.1 GCA_022360735.1 Clostridia bacterium | reverse complement strand
TTGACCCAGAGTTAGGAAGATTATTTATTGAATTAGTAGAAAGCGATACAGAATGTCCAACTGCATAGTGAGAAGATTTTTGAATGCGTTATATTAAAATAAAATTAAGTTAGAACAAGAGTAAATGCAGACAGTTATGTCTGCATTAATCATTATCCGATTCACTTTTACCTTCTGATTCATACTTCATTTTGGTAGCTCGGCCGCCTCTTATGTGTCTCTCTGCTTTATTTTTATCCAAAATCATTTTAACTTCCTTCGCTGCTGAGGGGTTTATTTTTGGTAGGCGTTCTGTCACATCTTTGTGAATGGTGCTTTTGCTGACGCCAAAGATTTTAGCAGTTTGCCTAACAGTCGCCTCTTTACTTATTATATAGTTTGCAGCATCCAAAGTCCTTTCTTCTATATAATCCTTCACCATTTGCCTCCTCCAATACATCTCTTTGTAAAATAATATGCAGAATGAAATATAAGTAGAACAGAAAAAGCACCTATGCTTTAACTTGAAAAGACGGACTTTAGATAGATTTAGCCGGTGAAAATCAAAAAAATTTTTAAATATCGTAAAAAATCAAAAATATGTACATTATTTATAAAAAAATAATTTGAACGTTTGGTTATTTTTATATAAAATATAAACGTAAGCTGATAAGGTGGATTGCATTCCTATACTGCATACC
Organism: Clostridia bacterium; assembly: GCA_022360735.1. The sequence continues at coordinate 3,894 of JAKSCF010000371.1, read as the reverse complement.
ATCTACAACCAATAATAATAGAGGAAGTGATAGGACATGGGGTTTTCCACAGAAGTAGGAATAGATTTAGGAACAGCTAATGTACTTGTGTACATAAAAGGAAAAGGCATCGTTTTAAGTGAGCCTTCTGTAGTCGCGATTAATAGGGATACAAATGAAATCCTTGCCGTTGGCGACGAAGCGAGAAGAATGCTTGGAAGAACACCTAGCAATATTGTTGCTATTCGACCGCTAAAAGATGGTGTGATTTCTGATTACGATATTACTGAAAGAATGTTAAAATATTTTATCAGAAAAACTTGCGGGACCAGAAGGTTTTTTAGACCTAAAATAGTGGTATGTGTGCCTAGTGGTGTAACAGAAGTAGAAAAGAGAGCTGTTCGAGAAGCCGCAACTGAAGCAGGCGGGAAAATAGCATATCTTATAGAAGAACCTATTGCAGCAGCTATTGGAGCAGGCTTAGATATTTCAAAGCCTGACGGTATTATGGTCATCGATATCGGTGGCGGAACAACAGATGTAGCCGTTATCTCTTTAGGAGGCGTAGTTGTCAGTGAATCTGTCAAAATAGCAGGGGATAAATTTGATGATGCCATCATAAAGTATATGAGAAAAGAACACAAGCTGTATATTGGAGAGCGTACTGCAGAAGAATTGAAAATTACCATTGGTACTGCTTATCCAAGGGAAGAAGTGATAACAAAAGAGTGTAGAGGTCGAGATTTGGTTACCGGACTACCTAAAACCATAGAGATATCCTCTAAAGAAATGTTGGAAGCATTGGATGAACCATTAGAAGCGATTTGCGAAGCAGTACACGCTGTATTGGAAAATACCCCTCCGGAGCTGGCATCAGATATTAGCAATAGGGGGATTGTTATGACAGGAGGCGGCTCACTTCTTTCCGGTATTGGAAAAAGGATAGAAGAGAGAACCGGTATTAATGCTTATATCGCTGAAGAACCTTGCGAATGTGTGGCCATCGGAACTGGAAAATCTTTGAACTCACTGGAGCTTATTGAAAGAAATTCAATCAATAGGAAAAGAATGGCATACTAAAACAGAAAGGTATGATTATATTGTTAGAACAAAAAGAAATACTTAAATTACTACCCCATAGATATCCTTTTTTATTAGTTGATAAAATACTGGAAATTGAACCACAAAAAAAAGCAATTGGTATTAAAAATGTCACTATGAATGAACCTTTTTTTCAAGGGCATTTTCCTGGAAACCCTATTATGCCAGGTGTTTTGATACTTGAAGCTATGGCCCAGGTTTGCGCACTTACAGTAAAATACCAAAGTGAAGACCAAGATAAACTAGGCGTGTTTACAGGCATTAATAATTGTAAAATTAGAAAAATGGTTGTGCCTGGTGATACATTAAGAATAGAAATAGAAATGACACGTCTGAGAAAAAGTATAGGAAAAGCTGAGGCAAAAGCGTATGTAGGCGAAGAATTAGCCTGTGAAGCAGAACTTTCTTTTGCTATGGTAGACACAGAAGAATAGAAAAATTGGGATTGGAGTGATATCATAATGGAAGCTAGTGCAGTTTATCAAGAATGGTTACAAAATCCATTGATTAACGAGGGCGATAGAACCTACCTTGAATCCATAAAGGAAGAAGAGACTCTTATTGAAGAGCTTTTTTACCGTAATTTAGTATTCGGTACAGCAGGTATGAGGGGAATTATCGGCATAGGAACCAATAGAATTAATATTTATCAAGTTGCTAAGGCGACACAAGCTTATGCTAATGCATTGAGTCAATTAGGATTTAATAAAAAAGGGATTGTAATAGCATATGACACAAGAAATTTTTCTAAAGAGTTTGCCGAAGAAGCTGCCAGAGTATTGCTGCAAAATGATATAAAAGTTTATCTTTTTGATGATATTTGTTCTGTACCGGAATTGTCATTTGCCGTAAGACATTTGGATACAGATGGGGGCATCGTTATTACGGCCAGTCATAACCCTAAAGAGTACAATGGTTATAAAATATATAGTTCGTATGGGGGGCAATTGGTACCGGGAGACATGGAGCCCATCATTAAAGCCTTTAATAAGATAGAAAGTTTTAGCAGCATACGGATATATTCAGGAGAGCTTTATGACCATCCCCTAATGGTTTCAATAGGAAAAGAAGTACATGAGGCATACTATAAAGCACTTTTAAAAACATCTATTAGCGATGATATCAATAAGAATATTAGAATTGTATATTCTCCTATTCATGGAACAGGTATGAGGTGTGTACCTGAGATATTAAAAAGAAGAGGCTTTGTTAATATAGATATTGTACAAGAGCAAAATCTTCCTGATATTTCATTTTCAACTGTAAAGGTACCCAATCCTGAAAATGAAGAAACGTTGACTATGGCAGTCAACCTAGCGAAGAAAAAAGATGCTGATTTAGTTTTAGCTACAGACCCCGATTGCGACCGTGTAGGTATTGCAGTTAAAGATGAGCAAGGTCGGTATACGTTATTGAATGGCAATCAAATTGGTGCATTGCTTATCGATTACATCGTTCATGCCGGACAACTACCGGAAAATGCAGTGATGATTCAAACTGTTGTTACAAGCGGCTTAGGTAAAAATATTGCTGAAGCCGGAGGTGTAGAAGTACTAGAAGTTCTAACGGGCTTTAAATATATTGGAGAAAAAATGACAGAGTTTGAACAAAAGAAAAATAAAAATTTCATCTTAGGATATGAGGAAAGCTATGGCTACTTATCTGGTAATCATGCCAGGGATAAGGATGCGGCAAATGCATGTATGCTGCTTGCCGAAATGGCCGGTTATTATCAGCTGAGAGGCAGCAGTATATATCAACGATTAACTCAAATATATCATCAACATGGCTATTATAATGAAAAGCTTCATAATATTACTTTTGACGGTATTGACGGTATGAACAAAATGGGCAAAATATTAGATATGCTTAGAGCCAATCCATTTAGTACCATTGATAATGAACCTGTAAGTGTAACGGATTATATGTATGATGAGACAGGACTGCCTAAAGAGAACGTACTAAAGTATAACATGGAAAGTGGTTCATGGGTAGCACTAAGACCTTCCGGAACTGAGCCCAAGTTTAAAATTTATTTTTCAGCAGTTGCAGAAACCCAATCCTTATCAATAGAAAAATGCAATAGAATGTTAGAGCAAATAGTCAAAGAGATAGAGAATTGATTTTTACCGGTATTTAATGAACATAGTTATGAACGGTATAGATGCTTGGTGAATAGGAATTTTACTTTAATAATAGTTGAAATGATTCAACTGTGGGAGTAGATTGAAAAAAATCTACTCTCATTTTAAATTTTTGAAAAAAAGTTATTCATAATGCAATGATTCAACATATTAAGATTTTTTCGTCTTCAATGTACAAAATGTTTTACAATGATTTTATGGCAATAATTGGACTAAGTATGGTTTTCCAATAAAAAAGAGGACAGGATATAGAAAGGATCCATGTGTTAATATTTTCCAAAGAGGTTTTTTACTCTTATATCGAAATATATTTATTAAAAGAATAGATATTAAGATAATAGTTTTCAATTATGAAAAATTTTCATAATTGAAAAAATGATTAATATTAACGTGAAATTATAAACCTAATGCGAATATATGGTTTTGTTGTTGGAATATGAGCAATTAAAACAATTTATAACCAATAAGTTTTTACAGGATTATATGAGAAATTACTTTGGCATAAATGTTGCGTTAAATGAGTTTAAATACTACAAAGAGAAAGGAGAGCAAAACATGGATTTAGTTGCAGTACTTAAAGACCAGGTAAAACCCGCATTAGGTTGTACAGAACCGGTAGCAGTTGGAATAGCTACTTCAACAGCTTATAAAAAAATTGGAGGCGAGGTTA
>JAKSCF010000458.1 GCA_022360735.1 Clostridia bacterium | reverse complement strand
TTGTTGTGGAAAATACCCCTTATCATCTATCCACTATTTTCATTGCGGTCATATATGGGCTTGCTGTTATTTTTTATCTTAATCCCCTTGAAAGCTTTGCTGTTTACTTGATTGGCAATGCTTTTATTATTTATTTTTTTCCCTTTTACCATTCATATTATTTTTATACAAGCTATGTGGAAGATTCCATTGTAAACTGTATGATTGCATGGGTAATCTCTGTTATTAATTATAAAAATTTCTTGAGGCATTTTATAAATCAAAAAATAATAGAAAGAAATAACTTAGAGTTGAGTAGAAAGAACAATCAGATTGAAGAAATGAATGGATATCTTAAAGATGCATCTTTGAAGGACCCTCTAACAGGTATATTTAACAGAAGAAAGTTAAATGATGTGTTAAAGATCGCATGCCACGAGGCATTGGAAAAAAAATTAACATTCTCTATTATCCTGCTGGATATCGATAAGTTCAAATCCATTAATGATAAATATGGTCATAAAACAGGAGATATTGTATTAAAAGAAATAGGAAAAATTTTTATTAAAAATATTAACTGGCCTTATGTTGTTGGTAGATGGGGAGGTGAAGAATTTATGATTGTTTGCCCTTGCACTGACTTAGGCGAGGCGATGCAGTTATCTGAGAAGATAAGAATGTCCATTGAAATCCATAATTTTCTTCCCGTAGGGACGACTACAGCCAGCTTTGGCGTATCTTCGTATAGCAAAGGTGATAGTATTGAAGATGTCATTCAGAGAGCTGATGAAGCCTTGTATCGTGCTAAGAACAGGGGGCGAAACCGAGTGGAAACGGCTTCTTAAGTATTTTGAAAACTATTTGGTAAAAATCAATTGAAATAAGAAAAAAAGCACGGATTGTATTTGTTCAGTGCATAATGGAAAATAATTTGTTATAATATAGGATATTATAATTTTTTTGTTTGGACATTCAGAGGAAACGTTGATTTATTGATGAAACTATAAAAAAAGGGATTGTAATGGATAATTCAAAAATATCGGAACTAGAAGACGCAGGAAAAAAAATGAAGTTGTATTTATTGGATGAAAAATTTAAAGATAATAAGTTAAGGTATGCGGCACAGAGCGTACTTGCCAGTGTGGTTTTGGCTTTTGTCCTTTTATGGCTGGATTCTTTTATAGATTTTGTCATTATTTCGGCTTTGGGAGCAACAACTTTTATACTTTTTGCCATGCCCCAACAATCAGCAAGTATACCAAGGCGGGTAATAGGGGGCTATATTACGGGAATAGTTGTGGGTAAAACATTTTTATTTTTATTAAACATCATAGAAGCTTCCATACAGCAAAGCATATTGGTCAACATATTTGGAGCTATTTCAGTAGGTATCACCATTTTTTTAATGACCATTATCAATACGGAACATCCTCCGGCTGTAGGTGTGTCTTTGGTCATTATTCTGCACGGCTATGAATGGCGTACCCTGTTATTGATTGTTGTTGCTGTTATATTGCTCAAGTTGGTCCAAAGTGTGTTAAAAAAATGGCTTATTGATTTGCTTTAAATTAGAATATTGGTGAGTAAAATTGTAGAGTCGGGCGGCGTGCCCGACTTTTTTGATGCGGTAAAACATTGGATCAAATAAATTGTAATCAATAGCTTATCTATATAATAATTCATGGTCCATCCCAATATACATATAAACAGAGTGGGTTATCCCATTACACTTAAAGACACCGGCTGAGAGGAGGTAAAACTTGAATAAATTAACATATATTCAAGGCGCGGTTGTGCTGGCTGTTTCCAACCTGTTTGTAGGTATATTGGCCTTTGGCTTTCGAATATTTTTTTCACGAAATACTAGTGCTGAAGGTATGGGCGTTTATCAACTGGTTCTTCCATTATACATGCTGTTGATTACTCTAGTATCCGGTGGTGTCATAACGGCTATATCTAAGCTGGTTGCAGAAAGTAAAGCAAAAAATAATATTAAAGCTGTGCAGAAAACAATAAAAGTAAGTTTGGTGATGATTAGTCTATGGAGCTTGCTGCTTTGCTCCGTTATTATGTTAAATGCTGAGTGGATTGCCACTCAGCTGTTAAAAGATGAGAGAACGATTTTACCCATTATGGTTTGCGTGCCGTCTGTGTTTTTTATCTCCATAGCTGCAATCTTTAAAGGATACTTTTATGGCTTGCAAGATATCAAGCTGCCCGCATTAATAGATGTGTTGGAAAAAATTATAAGGCTTGTTGTTTTAATCATTATTACAAAGTTGACCCTTCCTTATGGGATTGAATTTGTTTGTGCAGGTGCAATGCTTTCAATGACATTAGGAGAATTGGTTAGCTTATTTTTATTAAATTTTGCTTATAACCGCAAAAGATTGTGCCATTACGAAGATAAAAGGACAGACAGCAGTTTATCCATTATAAGTAAGATAATTCGCCTTGCAGTACCGCTGTCCTTTGCAGGTGCGTTAGCAACCATCATGGATATGATTAGTGCTGTATTGGTACCCTCTCAATTGAGGATGGCAGGGTATAATGCGTCTGAAGCTTTAGCTGTGTTTGGAAAGCTGACGGGGATGGTGACACCTCTTATCATATTTCCGGGAATCGTTATATATGCACTTACGATTACACTTGTACCTGCAATAACAAAGTCACATGTTAAAAAGAATTATGGTGCGTTAAATAAGAAGTGTAATGACTCTCTAACCATTGCATGGTCCATTGGCTTATTAGCTACCGTTCTATGCACTTCATTTCCTCATGAACTATGTGAGGTCTTCTTTAAGTCTGCTGAAGCTGGAGATCTGTTATTTTGGATGGGCTTAGGATGCACCTTTCAATATCTTCATTTCATTCAATTTGCAATCCTAAATGGTCTTGGTCTGCAAAGAAAAGTATTAACCAGTATCTTAATAGAAATAGTCATAACAGTTGCTTGTATATAC
>JAKSCF010000770.1 GCA_022360735.1 Clostridia bacterium | reverse complement strand
GGAATCCAATGGATTAAAGAGGCATTCTGTGGAGAATGCACAGAGAAGGAAATCGGACGTCTAACGGAAATAGGTAAAGCAGAAGGCATCAAAGCCGTGGTGGGAATTGGGGGAGGAAAAGCCATCGATGCTGCAAAAGTAGTAGCCTCTAATCTTCATACGCCTGTAGGTATAATCCCAACCGTTGCCTCAACGGATGCACCTACAAGCACCGTTTCAGTGATATATGATGAGTGGGGTGAGTTTAGTCACTATGTACGCTTTAAGCGAAATCCTGACATCGTACTGGTAGATACTGAGATCATTGCAAAAGCACCTTTGCGTTATTTGGCAGCCGGTATCGGCGGGGCATTGGGAATTTATTATGAAGCAGAGGCGTGTTATAAGTCAGGGGCCATTACCATAGCCGGCGGACGCCCTTCATTATTGGCTGCACAGTGTGCAAAAACCATCGGAGACGTACTCTTCACATATGGCAGGATGGCTAAGGTTTCCTGTGAAATGGGGATATGGTCTCCGGCCATTGAAAAAGTGGTGGAATCCAGCCTTTTATTCAGCGGCATCGGTTTCGAAAGCGGCGGACTGGCATTGGCACACAGTATTTATCATGGGTATAGAAATTTAGGTGGAAAAGATAAGATGCACGGCGAGGTGGTAGCCTTCGGCGCATTAGTACAAATGGTTCTTGAGGGTAGGTCCGAAGAAGAAATAACTTGCATTTGCAGATTTTGTAAGGATATGAAGCTGCCTTACAGACTTGAAGATATAGGAATTGATCGCCAGAATATACAAAAGATCAATGAATTATCCAAAATAGCTTGGGAACAGGGGACCGCTTTGAATATGCATTGTGATGTTAACCCTGACAAAATAAGTGCTGCTGTTCTCCTTGCTGACTATTTAGGCAGAAATACGACATGAGTTGGAGGTGTATTTTATGGCGTTTGGATATTGCGGCAAAACCCTTCGAGTAAATCTTGAAAACAGTACCATAAAAGTAGAAAATATTTCGGAGATTTTAATGCGAAAATACTTTGGGGGTAAAGGATTAATTACGTACTACCTTGTAAAGGAAGTCAACCCAGGTATAGACCCACTGAGTCCAGAGAATAAACTTATCTTTGCAAACGGTATCATGACCGGTGTCCCCGTTGCAGGCATGGTGAGATTTGCAGTGGGTGCCAAGTCACCGTTAACAGGAGGTTATGGCCAAACTGAGGCGGGAGGGTTCTGGGGACCCGAATTAAAGATGGCAGGGTATGATGTGATCATACTGGAAGGAAAAGCACCAAAACCGGTATATCTCCTGATCAAAGACGGGGAAGCACAGATAAAAGATGCTTCCCACCTTTGGGGCAAAAGAAGCGATGAATCTGAAGAAATGATCCGGCAGGAGAATAATGATAAAAGAATACGTGTGGCACAAATCGGTCAAGCAGGTGAGAATTTGGTTCGATATTCCTGTATTATCAACGAGTTAAAACATGCCAACGGACGCACAGGTATGGGCGCCGTCATGGGCTCAAAAAATTTGAAGGCCATTGCCGTAAGGGGAAAAGAAAAAATTGAATTTAAGGACAAAGCAAAGGTGATGGCAATCGCTAAGTGGTATAACAGTAATGTCCGGAAATCACCCGTTATGTTCGGCCTTTACGATGAAGGAACGTCCAACAGCGTTAATGCCCTGAACAAAGCCGGTATTCTCCCCACACTTAATTTTAAAAAGGGCTATTTTGAAAATGGTGATAAAATATCAGGCCCTTATATGAGGGACACCATACTCAAAAAACGTTCGGGGTGTTACGCATGCATCATCCAATGCAAGAGGGAAGTTGAAGTGGACCGTGAAGATCTGAAGGTGGATTCCAAATTTGGAGGACCTGAATATGAGACAATCGCTGCTTTTGGTTCCCTGTGCGGGATAGACGATATCCAGGTCATTGCCAAGGCCCATGAACTATGCAACAAGTATACATTGGATAGTATTTCTACCGGAGGAGTCATTGCCTTTGCCATAGAATGCTACGAAAACGGCATTCTCACTAAAGAAAGTACCAATGGATTAGAATTGAGATTCGGCAACTCCCAGAGTGTTCTTAAGCTTATTGAGATGATCGCCATGCGTGATGGTATAGGAGATCTTCTGGCAGAAGGGGCACAGCGTGCGGCAGAGAAAATCGGTAGAGGAGCAGAAAAATTTGCTATGACCGTTAAAAATCAGGAGCTCCCACTGCATGATCCTCGGGGTAAGACCGGTGTAGGGATTGCGTATGCGGTTTCAGATACTGGGGCAGAACACATGCAGGCACCTCATGACTCCATGTTTCAAGTTAAAAACTATCATTTGGAAACCCTTAAAGCCATCGGCATTGAGGAAACCATCAAGCCGTTGGACTTGAATGAAAATAAAGTCAGGGTACTGTATCTTACCCAGTTGATTTGGTGTTTTTATAACATGGCCGGGATATGTATGTTTGCACCTGCACCTCGTGGTATTCTATCTTTTGAGCAATTATTAGAACTGATCCAAGCTGTTACCGGTTGGGATGTAAGCCTTACGGAAATCATGAAAGCCTCAAAGCGCTCTTTAACCATGAGCCGTGCTTATAACCTTTCATGCGGGTTCACATATAAAGATGACAGATTACCCGATCGTTTACATGAACCATTGGAGGATGCTACTTTTGAGAATTCGGCCATAGACAGGGAAAAGTTCCAAAAGGCTATCAAAATCTATTATGGGCTTATGGATTGGGACGAGGAAGGCGTCCCTTTAAGGGATGAAATGGATGCATTGGATGTCAGTGAGATTGAACTGTAAAAGATTCCTTAAATTAGGAGAGTGATAAACATGTCGGTGCGGTTAGTATTCTATGGAGGACTGCATTTAGCAGAAAAACAAAAAAGAAAAGAAGTATACGTTGAATTGGAAAAAGAATCCAATCTCCTGGAGGTGCTGCAAAAAATCGACTTTCCTGCAAATTCATTTTGGCTTGCAGTGGCTGAGAATAGAGTGTTAAAACTGTCGGATAATCTTAAGGGAAATGAAAAGATTGAATTTTATCCACCGGTTTTAGGAGGATAAAAACATACTTTTGGATTTTAGAAACTAAGGATGCCATTGAGTGACGTTCTCTATGATAGTAAGGAGTGAAAATGTTTGGGATACAAAATACTGTTACCACAAGATATCCATCATTGTGGGAAAGAATACTTGTCATCAAAAGGTTATGAGATAAAACATGGCACAGGATTAACAAGAGAAGAAATGATGAGTGATGCAATAGATTGCCATGCCATCCTTGCAAGAACTGCTAGAATACCAAGGGAAGTGATGGTCGCAGGTAAAAAGATTAAAGTCATTGCAAGGCATGGGGTGGGCGTAGATAATATCGACTGTAAAGCAGCAGGAGAGTTAGGCATATGCGTGACCAATGCACCCGAGTCCAATGCAAATTCCGTGGCTGAGCATGCCATGGCTTTGATCACCGGGATATCAAAAAATATTATTGTACAGGACAACGCAGTTAGACAGAATCGATTTGAAAATAGAAATCAATTATTGAGTTGGGATTTAGAAGGCAAAACATTATCTATTATTGGACTTGGCAGGATTGGGAAAATAGTTGCAAAGAAAGGGATTTACGGGTTTGGCATGAAAGTAATCGGCTATGATCCGTATATTAAAAGAGAACAGATACCGGAGGATATTGAGTTGGTCACCGATTGGGAGGAAATGTTTATGAGGTCCGATTTTGTTTCTATGCATTTGCCTTGTACAGAAGAAACAAAAGGCATCATCGGCCAAAAAGAGTTTGAACTCATGAAAAGTACTGCATATTTTATCAATGTTTCAAGAGGTGAAGTGGTTAAGGAAGGAGAGTTGTTTGAAGCACTTAAAAATAAAACCATTTCAGGCGCTGCAATTGATGTCTTTGAAACGGAACCTCCCGAAAAAAACAATCCTTTATTCACATTGAATAATATCATTCTTTCCCCTCATAACGCAGCGATAACTCATGAAGCGATGGAACGGATGGCTCTGCATGCGGCTATGGGCATAGATGATGTTTTAAACGGTAGAAAGCCAAAGTGGCCGGTAGTTTGTCCGGAAAATATAAGACTTTAATAAAATGATCAAGGAGGAACAAAATCATGAAATTTATTTTTAAAGGGATTATCCCGGCATTAATAACGCCACTCACAAGTGAAGAAAAAGTCAATGAAAAAGCGTTAAGAGAGTTTATTAATTATCAAATTGAAGGTGGCGTACACGGTATTTTTATTGTGGGATCCACCGGAGAAGCTTATGCATTAAATGATGTACAAAGACGTCGAGCAATTGGAATCACAGTAGATGAGGTGAAAGGAAGAATACCGGTTATTGCCGGCACGGGAGCTATCACGACTAAAGATAGTATTCAATTAACTCAAATGGCAGAATCGTGCGGCGTGGATGCTCTTTCAGTATTGACCCCCATGTTTATTAACCCAAACCAAAAAGAATTGGAAAAGCATTTTATGGATATTGCCAAGAGCACAAGTCTACCGGTTTTGTTATACAACAATCTGCCTAAAACCGGTGTGACCATTACCCCGGAAACTGCAGAAAGATTGGCCGATGTTGAAAACATAGTGGGTATTAAAGACAGTACCGGAGATATGACCATATCCGGTGAATATATACGCAGAACCACTGAAAAAGACTTTTATGTATTGATGGGAAGGGATAACTTGATACATGCCGGGTTGTGCTACGGCGCGGTAGGTTCAATCGTTGCTTGCGGTAATATAGCACCCCGTCTTTGTGTGGATATTTATGAAAAATATATGGCAGGAGATATAAAAGGATCATTAGAAGCCCAATATAAAATCGCACCTCTTAGGATGGCTTTTACTTTGGGATCATTTCCTTCGGTAGTAAAAGAAGCGCTCAAAATAATAGGCATTGACGCAGGGCCTTGTGCTGCACCTATAGGGCCTATCTCGGATAGCGCAAGAGAAAAATTGAAAGAAGTATTAAAGCAAATGGAACTGATCTAATTTGTGAAAAGAAGGGATAATGGTGAGTATATTAGAGCAGCTTGTAAGCGAAATAAAGATACCTAAAATGGTAAAAGTAAGGCAGAATTTCCCAAGGCCTGTTATAAGAGATATCGCTAAAACCATCAGAGCGCAGGTTGAAAGGGCTGAGATTGCGGGCAGGATAAAAACAGGCGATAAGGTGGCTATCACCATAGGCAGCAGAGGCATCGAAAATTTATTGACCATAACCAAAGCGGTAGTCGGTATTCTCAAAGAAAGAGGAGCAAAGCCTTTCATAATACCGACCATGGGAAGTCATGGGGGAGCTACGGCTAAAGGACAGGTTGAAGTGCTGAAAAACCTTGGAATTACTGAGGATACCGTCGGTGCTCCAATACGCTCCACAATGGAAGTAGTGGTGCTGGGGACTACAGAAAGCGGCGTACCGGTTTATTTTGACAGATATACGGCAACTGAATTAGATGCAACCATTGTAATGGGTCGTATAAAGCCGCATACATCCTTTAGAGGGTCTTATGAAAGCGGTCTTGCAAAGATGATTGTAATCGGCTTGGGAAAACAAAAGGGTGCGGAGATTTGTCACGCTACACGCCTTACCAATATGTCGGGTAGGATAGAAGAAATGGCAAGGGTTGCTATAGATAAGGCAAATATCGCTTTTGCAATAGGCATTATTGAGAACGCTTATGATGAAACATCTAAAATAGTAGCTTTACCTAAAGAAAAGATAATGGATGAAGAACCGGTGCTTCTCGTTGAAGCCAGAGCAAACCTGCCGCAAATTTTGTTTGAGAGATGCCATGTTCTCATCGTAGACGAGATTGGCAAAAATATAAGCGGTACAGGTATGGACCCCAATATCGTCAAGCGATTTACCTCAGATGCAATCCAATGTAAACCTTTAACTCAGAGAATAGTCGCATTGGACCTGACTAAAGAAACCCATGGAAATGCAAACGGGATAGGTCTTGCTGATATATGTACCGAAAGGCTGTATAATAAAATGGATTTCTACAAGACTTACCCAAATCCTTTAACATCAAGAGTTCTGCTCTCCGCTAAAATTCCTATGGTGATGGATAGTGACAGTCAAGCAATAAGGGCTGCTATCAAAACATGCTTAGATGTAGACTACAATAATATCAGAATGATAAGGATTAAAAATACCATGAAATTGGATGAAATCTATATTTCAGAGAATATGACGGACGAAGCCGATAAAAATCCCAATATAGAAATATTAGATCATCCAATGCCAATGACATTTGATGAGAAAGGGAATTTATTTTAAGACCGGCCGACGGAATAAATCCTTTGGAGGTTATAAGAAAAATATTCTAAAAGAAAGTAGAGTGAGCGTATGGCTGTTAAAAATTACAGGAGCAATGACCTGGTTGATGGCGTGGAACATTCTGGGAATAGAGCACATTTAAAATGTATCGGGTTAATCGACGATGAATTGGAAAGACCTTTTATTGGTGTCGTCAACACCTATAATGAAATGCATCCGGGACATAAGCATCTCGATGAAATTGCACAGGCTGCCAAAGACGGCGTAAGAAGAGAAGGCGGCATTCCATTTGAGTACAATACCATAAGTATTTGTGACGGGCTTGCACAGGGACATATAGGGATGTGTTCCGTTCTACCCAGCAGGGACGTAATAGTAGATTCCGTCGAGCTGGTGACGGAAGCTCAAAGGCTGGATGGACTTATTCTGATTGCGTCTTGTGACAAAATCGTACCCGCCATGCTAATGGCCGCCGGCAGAATTAATATTCCCACTGTCATCATAACCGGCGGGCCTATGCTGCCTGGAAAATTTAAGGGACGAGATCTATCCATTTATGAAATTCGTGAAGCAGCGGCACAAGTGAAACAGGGGAAAATGTCATTAAGCGATTT
>JAKSCF010000768.1 GCA_022360735.1 Clostridia bacterium | reverse complement strand
GTTTGATACCATAATCCAATACCGCCACACGGAAGCCACTCCCCTCATAATGGACAGCCTCTTGTATTCCTGTGCTTTTCATGTAATCCTGCTTTAAGTCGGTACTTTCACACAAAACTTTGATTGCGTCAAGGGTTAAATTTTCATTTGACATAACGCATTTCATGGTGCCTTCATTTCTCACTTTTCTGGTAATACTTCTTGTATCCACATTAAAAATACCAGGTATTTTCATGGATTTTAGCCACTTATCAATGTTGGTCTTTGATTTATAGTTAGAGGGACACTGGGATATTGTTTTTACAATTAAGCCTTTGGCATGTATTTTTTCAGATTCACTTTCTTCATCATTGATACCATAATTACCAATGAGAGGGTAAGTCATATTAATAATTTGCCCGGTATACGAGGGATCTGTTAGTATTTCTTGATATCCTGTCATAGATGTATTAAATACCAATTCTCCTACAACAGTACCCGTATCGCCAAAGCCTTTTCCCCTGTAAAGGGTGCCATCCTCTAAATATACTAATCCTTCCATATTATTTCCCTCCAAATTTATTATTGTCTCATACGCCTCTTATCATGGTTCCACTTCCTGCATCAGTGAAAACCTCCAACAATAGACTATGTTCTTTTCTCCCATCGATTACATGAACGTCTTTAGTGCCTTCTTTGATTGCTTCAATACAGCATTGCATTTTAGGAATCATACCTCCTAATATCATCCCCTCGTACATATACTGCTGTACTTCTACAGAAGTTGCTTCGGAAATAAACGTATCGGGGTCATTAATATCTTTATATAAGCCTTCTACATCAGAAAGCAATATTAATTTTTCTGCTTTCAGTTCAGAGCTGACAGCAGCTGCCGCATAATCCGCATTAATATTATATATATCTCCGGTATAATCTGCTCCAACAGGAGATATCACCGGCACATATCCATTATCCAATAAATCCTCTAACACTTTAATATTTATCTTCTCTACTTCTCCAACATGACCTAAATCTATTTTTTCCTCTCCATTATAGGTATGGGTTTTTTTAGCGACGATTAAATTACTATCTCTTCCACTTATGCCTATTGAGTTGATGCCATGCTTACATAATTCTCCAACGATTTCTTTATTGATTTTTCCGGATAGAACCATTTCAACAATTTCCATCGTATGCGCATCGGTTACTCTAAGTCCGTTTATAAATTCTGTAGGAATATCCAGCTTTTCCAGCATATCCGATATATTTGGACCGCCTCCGTGAATAATAATAACATTGAT
>JAKSCF010000399.1 GCA_022360735.1 Clostridia bacterium | reverse complement strand
GAAAGCATGAAAAATAAGAAGATGTTCCATAACTTTTTTGGTATTATTTCATTAATCTTGCTCATATACTGCGTATCTGCATACATTTATATTCAATCGAAACTAACTCCTGCAATGGTTGTTCCTTCAATGACCGTCAAACTATTATATTTTCTCACTATACCTGTGTTACTGGTAGTTGGAATTTATCACCTGTTTTTGTTGATAAGCGTATTAAAGAAAATGACAAGCGGCTGTAAAAATGTATTTGCATACTCAATATTTATTGTATTCATTGCATTATCAGGCATCACCCTATTGTCAGATATAACTTTGTTATCCGATATTGGAAAAGAATATCTGCTTTGGGATGTTACCTCACAATGGATGATGCTGTATGCGTTCACTGCTCTTCATATGGTTGTTGTCATTTTAGGACTATTTGCTTTAAAAACACATTCATCAAACAATAACAAGTTACTTGAAGAATTTGCCCATGGCAACGATATATTGTTTTTATCAATGCACCACATAGCTTTTATTGCCGGTTTAATTGGAACAGGCGGCATTATATTTGCACTATCAGGTATTGTTGTTCCACAGCCTTATGTTATACAGTTTATGATACTTCTTGCAGGGTTGGCGTTGTTTCCATTAATGCTTATTGTTCTATACTGGATTCTAAAAATGAGAAAAAAACCTCTATCTGAATGGATAGATGAAAAACAGTTATCTGACACAGCACTTGGCGCACTATTATGTCTATTATTTGCAGTACCAATGTATATATTGATTTGTATCATTAATGTATTAGAGCTCATTATATTACCGGTATCTTTTTGGATGCTTTTAGTATTCTTTATACAATTGACTGTTTTTTCTGCAAGTATCGTCAAACAAAACTCATAATTTAATACTTATAAAAATTTTATTGCTATCCTGCAATGAATTATTAAACACTTCAATGCAAAGTATTCTTTATACATCAGGGATCATAATCTCAATACACATGGATCAACATTCTGAAATATTATGTATTAATTGACGGTTCTTTCTAACACAAATTGTAGGTTGATCACCCTGTAATTTATGTTGAAAAGAACCGTCGCTATCAAAATAATTATCTATCTGTTTTTTGCCTTTTTCATCCCGTCTAAGCTTCCGGTCATTTGAATGATCTTTTTCTTTTCTAACTGCTTAGCATTTAGGACTTTTTTATCTTCAAAATACTCTAATTCCTTTTTTAATTTTTTATAGCTTCTCAACCTTTGCTCTGTAATTCTTCCCTCTTTAATGGCCTGTTTTACTGCACATTTAGGTTCGCTTTCATGCTTGCAGTCAGTAAAATGGCATGATTTTGCTATCTCTTCTATATCGTTAAATGACGTATCAATATCAGCACTAAATATCTGGATTTCTCTCATTCCGGGAGTATCTATTACAATTCCCCCTGAAGGAAGCTTAATAAGTTCTCTATAAGTCGTCGTGTGCCTTCCTTTTTCATCTTTTCTTATCTCGTTAACCTTTTGCTTCTCGTCACCTAATAGTGTATTGATTAAGGTGGATTTTCCGATTCCAGATGATCCTATAAAGGCAATAGTCTCCTTCGGTTTTATATAAGCCAGAATATCATTGATCCCTTCTTTTGATATAGCACTTACTACCAAAACATCAATGCCTAATGCTACTTGTTCAACCTCAAAAACTTTCATACTTACATCATCACATAGGTCAGCCTTTGTTAAAATAACTACCGGGTTTGCTCCACTCTCCCAAGCTAGACTTATATACCTTTCCAATCTACTGATATTATAATCATTGTTTAATGCCATACATATAAACAATGTATCCACATTTGTTGCAACAATCTGCTCATCGCTTGTTTTACCTGCTGTTTTTCTAGAAAATACACTTTTTCTTGTTAATATGCCATGTATGATTGCATCTCCATTTGAATTATTTTCTCTGTCCAGTGCCACCCAGTCTCCTACAGCTGGGTAATCTGACTTTAAACTGGCTTCGTAATCAAGTTTTCCTGAAATTCTGCTCATTACTTCACCGTTTTGAGTCAAAACTTTGTATGAGTTCTTATATTCTACCGATACTCTTCCTAAAAAGAATCCTTTATATTTTTCCTCGAATTCATCTTTTATTTTTTTGTTTAAACCCAGTTCATCTAAACTTATTGTCTCATCCAAATTTTTTTCCTCCTTGTTTCCAAATAGTTCATTTCATTGATTGTTTAATCCAGCTATATATCTATACTTTCTCAGATAAAGCCATCTTATCCCCCCTCAAAAAATAAAGGCTATAGGTAGACAAAACACACCTATAGCCTTATTCATTGCATGCTTAAATATTTACATAAAAAAAACCGCACACAGTACGGTTTAATAGCAATATAAATATAAAAAAATCAGACTAAAATATTAAAGAAATGTTTATATAATATCAGCTACCTGTGTTCTTAACCTTATTACATCTTAAATGCATGACCAATAAACCCAAAATGGGCTTTCACACTTCTAAGATACTTATTAAATTAATTTAGTTAAGAACAACCCTGCTCATAAAACATTCTCCATTTATAATCAAAAGATATGGTTATTTTACACTAATAAATTGTATAAAGCAACCCCGAGCAAAAGGAACGCTTTTATCCAGATTCATGTTCATTGCTTACCTTCTCAGGATGCTCATTGTTTTTGTTCATTTCACTTATAAATATTGAGCCGAGCAACAGCACAGCACCAAAAATCTGAAGCACTGTCATGCCCTCGTCAAAAATAATTAATGAAACAAATACCGCTGTTACGGGGTCTATATAGCTCAACGCCGCAATGCTTTGAGCTTTTAACTCACTCATCACGGAAAAAAATAAATAGAATCCCACTCCGGTATGAATCACGCCTAATATAATGATATTAACCACGGAAAAACCTGTTACTCGAAATAGGTTCACGCCTTCTGTAATAAAAACATAAGGTATCAGCATTATGGTAGCCAAAGCCAACTGAAACAGCGTCGTTTCCAAACCATTCATATTTTTAATGAATTTGTTTATCAACATCAACGCTGCATAAAATGCTGCTGCAATGATGGCATAGAGAATTCCTAATAGATGATTATATTCTGTACCGCCATTTCCCCTGTTTTGTACAATTAGAAACATTCCAAGTATTGAAATGCTTATACAGACAACCTTTTTGATTGAAATTTTTTCCTTTAGCACAATAGGCGACATAATAATGAGGAAAACAGGGGCAAAGTAATAAATTAAAGCTGTATTTGCAATGGTTGTATGCTTATATGCCTGAAAAAGTAAAATCCAGTTGCCGCCTAATATAAAGCTTGATGGCAGCAATAAACGAATATTTTTCTTAATGTTTTCCCACGATATTTTTTGCCTGATTAAAATAATGCTTGCTAACAAGTATATGCTGCCAATAAAACCTCTAAGGAGCGCTATTTCACTTGAAGCTAAGTCAATGTATCTAATGAAAATCCCAATGGTTCCAAAGATAATCATGGACAAGCTAAAATATATTCTTGATTTCATTGTAAGTTCTCACTTTCTACCAATATGATTTTTTTAATGTAGTCAACTACAAACTTTCTCATACAGTAGAATCTAAGCTATTATTTAGAGAACTTTTTGCAAATGCCTAACAATAATGATAGATTCTACTGTTTTGGCATTGCTGGCGGGGAAAGTCTTCTTCCAATTAAATTGACCATTTATATCCCTCCTTCTTTCAGTTTATTATAAAGTTTTATCATAACTTTTAAAACAT
>JAKSCF010000464.1 GCA_022360735.1 Clostridia bacterium | reverse complement strand
TCTATATCCGAAACAATATGAGTAGACAAGATAACAATTCTATTTTTAGATAACTTAGATATTAAGTTTCTAAACCGTACTCTTTCCTTTGGGTCTAAGCCTGCTGTAGGTTCGTCCAAAATAAGAATTTTAGGGTCATTAAGCATAGCTTGAGCAATTCCGACTCTTTGTATCATTCCGCCAGAAAAATTTTTCATTTTCTTATTTTCTACATGTTTTAATGCAACTAATTCAAGCAGTTCACTAATTTTATCGTTAGCTGTTTGTACATCTAACCCTTTAAGAGTTGCTAAATAGCTAAGAAATTTTTTTGGAGAGTAATTCTTATAATATCCAAATTCTTGTGGCAAGTAGCCTATAATATCTCTGTACTCCTCATCTAATGATATGATGTCATCACCTTTATAAAATATTTCTCCTTTTGTTGGGAATAATAATGTAGAAATCATTTTGATAAGTGTAGTTTTTCCTGCACCGTTTGGTGCTAATAAACAATATACACCATTGTTAAACTCTAGCGTTATATCACTTAATGCAGTGTGATTTCCATATTTTTTTGTAACATTATTGACTAATAACATTGATTAATACCTCTTTTCTGTTTTGAATAAAGTACTTTGTTAGAATTTGATAATAAGCTAAGCTAAGAATGATTATGCTTATCATAAGAACTAATAGCGGAATATGATTAATATATTTAATTATATCAATACTTTTAAATAATCGTGGCAATATAACTATAAATACCCATAAACTAACAGGAATAGCATAAGCCATGATATTTCTTGATTTGATAGAAACAATAAGACTTAGTACTGAAAATAACAACAATGTTAGTAATGCAACCAAAATCATATTTATAAGTTCTATTTCAGTAATAATTGCGTTCAATGTCAAAGAAGATATTACACTTAACCCTATACTTATAATAGAAAACCATGTCATTTTAATAGCAACTACCTGCATAATTCTATACTTATATGTCATCTTAAGTTCATAAAGATTATTAAGTTTTTCCTTTATATTGGTTATTACCGATACAACTAAATAAAAGGTAGGTGCTACTGAAAAAGATTTTAGGAAAAGAGAGTGTATATCTGACAATACCACAAAAGCTAATGTTCCTAAGATACCAATAATAAAGCAATACATACTATCCATCATTATACTCTTAAAACCAATGGATTGATATATACTAAAAATTCTTTTTAAAGGAGCATTTTTTTTATTTAATACATTTTCAACAATATTATTTATTGCATTTTCTTTTTCATTTTTACTTGGCATTTCAATATTCATCATTAAACTCCTTACTTAATCTTCTTATTAGTCGATAGTATTTAGATTTTACAGTGGATTCTGATAACGACAGTTCATTAGCTATTTCAGAAAATGTTTTCTCAGCAAATATTTTTAATCTAAAAATCATTTGGATATCTACATCTACTCCATTTACATATAACAGTATCTTTTTAGCAATTTCTTTATCTTCTAATCTTTTAATAAAATCTTCTTCGTTATAAAACTCAAAATTCTCATTATTTATATAAGATGTATGGGTTTTATATCTTTCATAACTTCTAAAATAATCTATGGTTTTATATGTAGCTATTTTATAAAGCCATGTTCTAAAACGACTTTTTTTATTATCAAACCTTTCTATAGATTTGAGCATGGATATAAAGATTTCTTGTGTAATATCCATAGCTGCATCTTTATTCGAGGTTTGCTTGTAAACATAAATATATATTTCATCATAATATCTCTCGATTAAATCTTTGGTATCTTTTATATTTCCGCTTCTTTTAATTTTTTTAATTAATCTAATCTCGTTTATCAAGTTAACCTCTTTCATACTCTATACCTATCTATACTTATATATTCGTTCGAGGTTTCAAAATAGTTTCATTTTTTATAAGCAAACTATTTGGTTTATTGTTGGCTTAATAAACCAAAAAACAAAATTAACGTGTGAAGCATCAATACCAGTATCTAATATGGCAATTACTACGTCATTTTTAGTATGTATGGTTTCATTACCATCCAAATCACCGGTTACATTAAAATCACGGCGCACTTTTTTTACTCCCAGCATTTAGCTTAATTGTAACATCACCACTTGATTTATTCACAGTGGCAGCACGTATTTTTGCGTCAGTATATATAGTAATCAACCGCACTTCGTCCATACCTTCTAAAAGCTCCAATTGCTCAACATTCACATTTAATTCATAGTCTCCGTCATGTAATTTCTCATATTTTAAAGAGTCTCCAAACAAGCTTGCAAATTCTTTTTCAAATTTTTCTTCAATATCATCAACATCATACTGCAGGATTACTACTATCGGAATACTTGATTTGCCGGCTTCCTTATCCAGTTTGACCTGTCCTGACAATTTGCTTTCGGCTCTTGTTATAGGCTGGCCTTTTTCAGGTGACAATCCTCGAGGAGTTATTGGCTCAAGCTGAACGGGCTTTTGCGTGTTACCAACAGTAACATCTTCTGCTGTTTTTTTGATGATATTCTCTGGGCTGATTTTTATGTCCCCTGAATCTGTTTTTATAATGATACTTTCAGTTTCAGTATTGGCTTGCATGGCCTCCTCTTTTTTTCCTGCAATGGATTCTTTGTCAACGGCAGATGTGGCAGTTGCTGTCAGAAGCATTGTCAATGCTAATATTAGCAATAAAATTCTTTTTATACCATTCATCCTTTCCATTTTTTATTTTTAAATTCTTATTTTATTTAATCTGCAATCATCTACAATACTATCATTCAAAAAGCAAAACACTGCTGTATAATATTTTGTATAGGCTCTTAAAATATCTACCCTAATGGAAATGCTTTGACATGTCAAAAAGCAGGGGATATGTGAGAGCCTTTTACTTTATCCGGCGACCTAATATATTTCATCTCCTTTTCACCTTCGTTCTTTCAAAATATTTACTTTCATCTAAAAGGTAAAATTCACCTTATCTATTAGACTCTTAAACAATTAAAAAAGTTTCATTTTTCATTGCAAAATTAACTATATAAACTTGTAAAATTAGTTATTACAAGTTTATATGTTGTATTTTATAAATTTTATTACAATCTAATTATACTTATTCAAATTGATTATAAATATTACTTGTATTGTATTTTTAAAATTGCTCAACTTATTCTCAGAGTAGTTCTAGTTCCATGTATTGATATTTTGATGGTAAAAAATTGAGTTGAGATTTACTGTATATATGATAAATTTGATGTTAAATACGGAAGATGAAGATTGCATACTACTAAGCTGTATTAGAGAATATAGCAGAGAAGAAAAAACTTGTATTGAACCGTACCAGCCCACAAAATCTTGTAGACATGAATTATAATTCATATAGAAGCGGTTCGATTTCCACAGCAGGTGGAGAAGGAGCATATAATATTTACACTACAGGAATTACAGATACTTATCGTGAAATATATAGTAAAACTTTCCTTGGTAGCTATAAGTTGATTGATAGTAATGACGATGGTGATGCAAATTTAAACTTTAGATTAGAAGTCGGGCTAAAAGGTAATATTGAATATTACGTCAAAGTTAGACATTATTCGTCATCAGAAACAGGAAGCTACATAATACATGTTAGAGAAAATAAGGATATAATCTACTCACCCAATGGTGGTTCATGGATGTGGGATGTAGATACTCCTGACCCTGATGGACCATTTTTCAGTATTGATAAGTTGGTTTATTTGAATGCTGATCAGGCACAAGGCTATTACATATTGGTGAGTAGCGATGATATGAGACAATTCAGGGATAAAATAGCAGGAATGACATTAGAAGCAGCAATTACACTTGCAATGATTAAATTTGGATTAAAGAAAGCTGGAGCTACATTTCTTGTAATACATGCACTTAATTTTTTTATTCCAACTTATACAGAGATGGAGTTAGATGCAATAATAAAAGCAGGCAATTTGAAAAGTGACGGAACAATGGCAAATGGAATCAAGATCAGTAGTGTAACAACATGTAGCTCATCTCCAGCCGGGATAATTCCTGTGATGCTCAATACATACGAATCTTGGGAAAGTGGTTATATGGAGGGTGGAGTAAGATATAGGGGTACTTTTGATACTTCAGACCATACCCCACTTTGGAGATATTTTGTATGAACAAGAGTGCCGCCTTGGTACTCTTGTTAAATAAAATCCAAGGAGGTATTTTGTGATAGTTGTTGGTGTGTTATTGGTAAGCATTATAGTTGTATATTCTTTTTTTGTAATAACAAAGAAAGTAAATGTATTTTCTTATACATATTTTATTTCGTATTTACTAGTTGGTATATTGTTTAGATTTTTAAAGATATTTGATGAACTTTCTAATATACTTATTATAATATTGATAATAATAGCTATAGTTATTATTATCAATATTATATATAAACAAAGAAGCAAAACCAGAAACGTTATATAAATATATCAGAATAGCAATGTACATTATTAGTACAATAG
>JAKSCF010000766.1 GCA_022360735.1 Clostridia bacterium | reverse complement strand
TTGGCATATTAATCATTTTATCGGTTAGTTGCTTTCTCATTCCCATAAGGGTGTCAAAAGCTACTTCATGAGAAGCCGACATTGCTTTAAGAAAGAAAAATGATTTTAGTACCAAGCATAGTAAAATCGAACCAGCTAAGATTAAAACATACTCTATTGTTACTGGATTGTCTCCTATAAACCTCATAATGATTTTATATACTAAATAATAAGGAATAATTCCAATAAAGACACTTATTGAAACTAATAATATTGCTACATATAATTTGTTTTTATAATCATGCGCATAAGCAAAAATTCTTTTTATTTCACCCATTTTTCCACCTTCCTTTTTTTTGCACTCTTTTTTTAAATATTATTAATGAAATACTCTTTTATCCAATACATTGATATTGATTACTATTTTCATCTCAATAATATAGTTTCCCCTCCATTACCTCCCTTATTTGATTTTCCATTCCCTTTTCAACAGAAATATTCTCTATAATAGTCCTATCTTTCATTATTGAGACCCTGCTACAACACGATAATATGAATTCATAATCATGTGTAATCACGATGATCGTTTTACCCTGTTCTGAGAGTTCTTTAATTATACCTGCTATTCTTCGCATATTTGCCCCATCTAAGCCAGATGTTGGCTCATCAAGGATTAGGATATCTCTATCAATTATCTCCGCAACAGCTAGGGTAAGTCTCTGTTTTTGTCCTCCAGAAAGCGAAGCAGGGTGTCTTGCTTTGTAATCCAGAAGCATATATTTTTTTAATATTTCATCAATATTGCTATTATCCTCTGTCCCAGAAGTAAGCTCTTCACTGACACTTTCGGTAAAAAGCTGACAATCAGTATCTTGCATAACATAGTATGCTTTTTTCATGCGCTTTCTTTTTTTAATCTCACTACCTGCAAATTCAATCATTCCTGATTTTTCTTTGATTAAACCACAAAGCAATCTCGCTATAGTAGTTTTACCTACCCCATTCTCACCAACAAGGGCAATTATTTCTCCTTTACCAATTATCCAATTTAGATTTTCTAAAATTTTATTTTTCTTATAGGCAAAGGATAGATTAGATATGCTTATTGTTGGTTTCATTTCTTTGTTTTTAGATCTTTTTGCAGACAATGATGCAATATTATTACTACGTAAACCCAAAGATGTGAGCTCCTTTTGTGAGAGCAGCATGAAACTATCATGAAAGATTTCCTTTCTTATATTCCCGTTTTGCATATATATTAATCTGTCAAACAATCCTGCTAAATAATACAATCTATGTTCAGCTACAACAATTGTGTGACCAGCTTCTTTGAGCTTCTGCATAATCCATGCTAATTGCAAAGTTGCTTTCATATCCAAGTTTGCAGAAGGTTCATCAAAAACAAATATAGATGGAGCAACTGCAAGCGCTGAGGCAATAGCGACTTTTTGCTTCTGCCCATTGGAACGTGTAAACATATTGCTAGTTAAAATATCTTGTATGCCCACCTCATTAATAGCATTTTCTACACGCTCATTTAATTCAGGGCTTTGATAGCCATAATTTTCTACTCCAAACGCAACTTCATCTTTAACATTCTTAGCAAAAAACTGACTGCTTGGGTCTTGAAATACTGAAGCTACAACCATACCCAGTTTCCAAAGTGGTGCATTTGCAACTACTTGGCCATTAACAATAACCTCTCCACTGTATTTTCCAGTAAAAAAGTGAGGCACAAGACCATTTATGCATCTAATTATTGTTGTTTTACCACAACCACTTTCGCCAGTTATGACAATAAACTCTCCTTTTTTTATGTTTAAATTAATACTATTAATTTTTTCCATACTTCCATTATAAGAAAAGGAAAAATCCTTAAATTTTATCATAAAAATAATCCTCCAGCTCTATCAATAAAAAGTAGAAGAGCGCTGAAACCCAGCACAACCAAAAGAAATATATAATCTGCTTTTTTTATCTTTATATCATGCAAGCTGGTATGCTGGCCAGGTGCATCAATGCCCCTTACTTCTGCTGCTGCTGCAAGTTCATCAGATACTTTCGCACTACGCATCATCATTGGAATCAATGTATATTCAATACTGTCCATTGGTTTTTTGATGCTAATAATTCCACGAAGCTTTTGTGCATCCCGAATTTGCCTAAATTCATGCTTAATAGTAGGATAAAATCGAAACATAAATGTAACAACAAGTGTAAGAATCCTAGGGCACTTTGAAATCTGCATCGCAGCTATAACCTCCGTAGGAGTCGCTAGAGAGATTGCATGCCCGGTCATTATCATCGGGATGGCAATTAAAATGAACGAGATAAAAAATGATATATGAGCAAAAACACTTGTTAAAAGAATTAATTTACATACTACTGCTATACAGATAAATTTAATAACTGCAGCACGTGCTCCCTGCAAAAATAGATAAAAGCTCATGAGAGCTATGACAAGCCATAAAGAAGAAGTTTCTTTAAGGCTCATTACCAGCACACAAATAAGCAACATAGTTATTAATTTTGTTCTTACATCAAAATGTAATAGCTTTTGTTTATTCATTCTTAGATTAATCCGCTTTTCACAAAATGTTTATTAAACAACCTTTTTCCAAACAGGCACCCTACAATAGAACATATTGCTGCAACAGTAATAATAACAAGTACCCATGGCATATCCAGTGTGAAAGAA
>JAKSCF010000226.1 GCA_022360735.1 Clostridia bacterium | reverse complement strand
TATGTATTTTTTTTACATTTTTTATTATAATATCAAAATTATTTTTTTATTTCAATATCTAAATATTTTTAAGTAAAGGTAATTCATTACAATAAAGAGAAATTTATCGTGTATTGATATATTGATAAAAGGAATATATGGACCCTTTTAAGGGTTGCAAGTAACAAATCTATGCGGTTGGCGGAACAAAGAGCGCCTTAAGGCGCAATGCTGGTAACATGCCCTTATAGGGCTGAAGAAAAACCACCAGCTTGGCTGGTGGATTATTATTGATAAAAAAATAAACTAGAATTCAACATATGATTGAAATATTACTGTAATTGTAATAACCATATTACAATGATATAATGATGGTAATTAATAAATTAATAGAAATTACAATAAGAAAAAATAATAGTTAATTTTATACATAATTATTCATTAGAAAAGTAGGTGTTTTTATGAAGAAAAAAATAATACTAGGAATCATTACAATGCTTATAGTTACAAGCTTATCATACGCAACAGTTACTTTTACAGACGTAACACCCGATTACTGGGCATACTCATACATCGATACCACATCAGAGATAGGTATCATCAATGGCTTTCCGGATGGAACCTTTATGCCTGCTAGTCCAGTAACTAAAGAACAAGCCTTGACCATGATTTACCGATCTATGCAGGCTGCTGGGACGCTTAAGAGCACCGATGATTTTACCCAAGAATATATGGAAAGCCTAACCCAGAATCAGATTGGAGAATGGGCTTACGCCTATGTTGCTTATGCCCTTAAACAAGGTATTATTTCTACGGAGGATTTAAATACCTTTGTTGAAGGAGAAACAGGGCTGCCTGCCAGCAGAGAAGAGGTTGCCGTATGGGCTTCTAAAGCTTTAGACAAAGCCGGTGCTCCTGCCTATATGATTCCTTATAAAGATAAAGATGATATTACTCAGAACCATTTATCCCATATTGACATGATGTACAGACATGGCATCATGATTGGAGATGAAAACAACAACTTTAGACCCAATAGCACCATAACCAGAGCCGAATTTGCCGCAGTTTGTTCAAGAGTATATAACTTAGGGGCACAAACAGATATAGAAATAGAAAAAGAAGGCATAACCATTGCAGGAGAAATCCAAGATATAAAGGATAATCATATCTTTATAATAGATGAACAAGAACAAGAAAAAGAGCTTATAATTTCTCCTAATACGGGAATAATCGTCAATGGAACCTTGGGTACTCTAAAAGGCATTAAAGATAATACAGAGGCGATTATTGCGTTTAACAATGCCGTCGATAATCAAAATATTTTGATTTGGACCAAAGAACTGATCTGTGAAGGCTTCATTCAACAAGTTGAGCCGCTTTCTAACGATCAATATAAGTTGACCATACAAAATAAACTCAATGAGCAAGTATCCTATCTTCTGGACGAAACAGCAGATTTATTGGATAAAAAGGGTAAGCAAATATCCATAAGTGACTTGACTTTGAATGAGAATGTTCTGTATACTTGTGATGGTATTAAAATTCTTGAAGTACAAATTCAAAACTGATTTTTTCACTTCTAAGCTGATTCAGTATGTTTTCATGAGTATTAGTAAAAAGACTTAAAATAAGTGTGAGATAGGAAAAATGTTTCCTATCGGGAGGTAATGTAATTGGATGAGAGTATATTAAGAGAGAAAAAGCTTACAGAACTTCGCGAGGTAGCAAAAGCTTTTGGCGTTACCAGCATTAGTAAGCTAAAAAAAGAGGATTTAATTCGTGCTATTTTAGCTCTGAAAAAAGACGAGAAAAAAGAGTTGGAAACAGAGGTTGTTGAAAAGCAAACACCTGTTGAAGGGGCTCAGAAGCCTAAAGAAGAACGCAAAAAGAACATACAAGATCTTGAAAACTCAGAAAACAGTGATAAAGTAGAAGGCATATTAGAGATTGCAGAAGGCGGTTTTGGTTTTTTACGTTTCTATAATTTCCTTACAAGTGAAGAAGATGTGTATGTATCCCCTTCACAAATCAGGAGATTTAACTTAAAAACCGGAGATAAAGTACTGGGATATACAAGACCACCCAATGATGGTGAAAAATTCAGAGCGTTATTATACGTCAAAGCTGTAAATGGCGATATTCTGGAAAAGGCAGTCAAAAGACCCAATTTTGATTCTTTGACACCCATTTTTCCTGATGATAGACTATCCTTAGAATATAGTACCAGAGATCTATCAACCCGTCTAATTGATCTTATTGCACCAATCGGAAAAGGCCAGAGAGGTCTTATCGTTGCACCCCCTAAGGCAGGTAAAACTATATTACTAAAAAAAGTAGCAAACAGCATTACAAAGCTTTATAAAGATTTAGAAGTCATTGTTTTACTCATTGACGAACGTCCTGAGGAAGTAACAGATATGCAGCGTTCCATAAATGGAGACGTTATTTACTCAACCTTTGATGAACTGCCGTCAAATCATATAAAAGTTGCTGAAATGGTATTATCAAGAGCACAAAGACTGGTAGAACATGGTAAAGATGTAGTTATTCTACTAGACAGTATTACACGTCTGGCAAGGGCATACAATCTGACGATCCCACCTACAGGCAGAACCCTTTCAGGAGGATTAGACCCTGGTGCACTACATAAACCTAAACGATTTTTCGGTGCGGCAAGAAATATTGAAGAAGGCGGAAGTATCACGATATTGGCGACAGCCTTAGTGGATACGGGAAGTCGTATGGATGATGTAATTTTTGAAGAATTTAAAGGAACAGGCAACATGGAGCTGCATTTAGACAGAAAGCTTTCGGAAAAACGTATATTCCCAGCTATTAACCTGAATAAATCAAGTACTAGGAGAGAAGAATTACTGCTGTGCCAAGATGAATTAGAAGCCATTTGGAATATTAGACGTGCAATGGCAAATCACTCCACACAAGAGGTCCCTGAAACCATCATCACTCACCTGATGAAAACCCGAAACAATGTTGACTTTGTACAACTCATTAAAAAGGTTTTTAGAGACGAATTCAGAGACTAAAAAATTAGATAAAAATTCTCCTTGCTTCGGACAAGACAGTATGCTATAATTGAATAGCTATGTTAAGAAGTATATTTTTAATATATATATAACAAGAATGGAAAGAGGTGAGTCGGTGTGAAAAACGGAATACATCCAGATTATAAAGATTGCGAAGTAAAATGTGCATGTGGTAATGCTTTTAAGACTAAATCCATTAAGGATGAAATAAAACTTGAAGTATGTTCAGAATGCCATCCATTCTTTACCGGAACTCAAAAGACCGCTAGTCGTGGTGGACGTATAGAAAAATTCAATAAAAAATACAAAATGGAAGAAAAATAAAATCGGAGTATACGCTCCGATTTTTTTATCCTCTTGCTTTTACTACCCTATCATGTCCGGCTAAATCTTTAATCACCTCTATACCGTCATAAACACTTTCGCTTTTCAATAAATCCTTAACAGCCGCAGCCTGATCATATCCGATTTCTAAAAAAATCAGACCATTATTTTTTAGATAATGGGGTGCATCCTTAACAATACGCCTGTAAAAATCCAATCCATCCTTTCCACCGGCCAAAGCCGAACGAGGCTCATATTTGGATACTTCTATTTGAAGCGAATCGATTGATTCATCCGGAATGTACGGTGGATTAGAAACAATCATATCAAATTTTTGATGTTTAATAGGCGCAAATATATCTCCTTCAAAGAAGTGCATCTTATGATGGACGTTATGGGTAACAGCATTTTGCTTTGCAGCTTTTAGAGCGGCACAGCTGATATCCACACAAGAAACATCAACTTTAGAAGCATAATAGGCTAAACTAACACCAATAGCACCGCTTCCACAGCCTATATCAAAAATACTTATACCAGATGGGTGAGTTAAATCAACGGCTTTTAAAACATTTTCAACTAAAATTTCCGTATCGGGTCTTGGGATAAGTACATCCTGATTGACCATAAAATCCAAACCCATGAATTCTTGTGTACCGGTAATATACTGAAGGGGCATGCCTTCTAAACGCTTGTTAAGGTGCC
>JAKSCF010000629.1 GCA_022360735.1 Clostridia bacterium | reverse complement strand
TTTTAGGAGAAGTCACTAAAGAAATTTGTGAAAATCTTAAAATTAGAGGGGTGATGCTTACTGGTGGAGACATAGCAATAAAAGCAGCAAAGCTTATGAAAGTATCAGGTGTAATAATCAAGGACGAAATAATGCCTGCTGTTCCTTACGGCTATTTCATAAGCGAGCAATTCAGCCATATACCTATAGTTACTAAAGCAGGCGGTTTCGGACAAGAAAAAACGATAATAAATGTAGTAAAATTCTTAAAAGGAGTTAATGGGTATGATCAATAATGAACCAATCATTGGCGTTACTATGGGAGATTGTGCTGGGATAGGACCTGAGATCATTCTTAAGAGCCAAAAAAATCTTGCGCTGAAGAGCAGAAAAATTATAGTTATTGGAAATGTATATGTGATGGAAAAAGTAAAAAATGCTATTGGTATTGGAGGCATACACATCAACCGGATTAGTAAAGCATCTGAAGCTGATTTCAGTCAAGGTGTATTAAATGTACTTCATCTTGACAACATCAAAATCCATGAGCTTTTACCCGGAAAAGTACAAAGCATGGCAGGAAATGCGGCTTATGAATACTTAGTTAAGGCTATCGAATTAGCAATGAATAAAGAAATAGATGCTATAGCAACTGCACCCCTCAATAAGGAAGCTATGCAGCTTGCGGGTTATCAATATGCAGGGCATACGGAGATACTTGCCGCACAAACAAATACTAAAGATTATGCCATGTTTTTATATGACAAGCAATTGAAGGTTATTCATGTTTCAACTCATATATCCTTAAAACAGGCCATAGATTCACTGAATAAAGATAGGGTTGCAGCGGTAATCCAGATAGCTAACGACATTATGGTAAAAATAGGGTATAAAAACCCCAAAATTGCTGTTGCAGGAATTAACCCTCATGCCGGAGAAGGTGGTCTCTTTGGAGATGAAGAAATAAGAGAAATTATACCGGCAATAGAAAAAATGAAACAGAAAGGAATAAATGTCAGCGGACCCATTTCTCCGGATACAATATTTGTTAGAGCACATCAAGGAGAATATGATATAGTCGTTGCCATGTATCATGATCAAGGACATATCCCTTTAAAGCTTTTAGGATTCCATAGTGGTGTCAATGTCACCGCAGGTCTTCCCATAATCCGTACCTCGGTGGACCATGGAACAGCTTTTGATATGGCTTGGAAAGGTATCGCCAATGAGTTAAGTATGGTTGAAGCAATCAATCTGGCAATACGGCTTATAAACTAATAAAAATAATAATAAGGACCCGATCATTATGATTGGGTCCTTAAAACTTTTTTTGAAAAGTTAAATAGTATCGACAAAGTTCCGTAAAGATGACAAAATATGTATAAAGGGGTTGGAACTTTGAGAATTATATAATTCATTGTATAATGATGTTTAAGGGTGTATATTGAAATAGGTGAAATATATGAAGAATAAAATTTTAATGATTATAATGCTGCTGTCTGTTTTATCAGCAGGCTGTCAAGATAAGGATTTAAATACTGCAATACCGGAAAAAATAATCACTATCAATGATGTTGATTTAAGTAATACAACCTTTGAAAAGCTCAGTATACCGGAAGATTATGATTTAAGAAAATTTGAAGGCATGACGTTGAATTTTATCGTTGAAAATAATCTGCATGCCGGCATTTTATCAAAGGAGAGCGAAGAATTCTCTAATATAACAGGTATTGATATCAATGTTAATGCCATGGATTTTGATACCCTCCGAAGAAAAATCAATTTAGATTTTATTTCTCAAGCCGGAAAGCAACAGATCATATATGTTGATCCTTACCAAACTTTAAATCGATTTTATGATTACCTGGAAGTGCTGAATCCATATCAAAATAATGATGATTTACCCAGTGTAAAAGGATATACAGATGATTTTATAGACAATCAAGTATACGTTTGTTCATATTTTGAAGAAGAAGACAACTTATATACGGTACCGTTTGACAGTACCACAATGATTCTTTATTATAGAAAAGATATTTTCGAAAAGTATAAGGACGCTTTTTTTGATGAAAAAGGCTATGATTGGACGCCGGGAACCAAAGCATTTACTTGGGAAAGATATTGTGAAATTTCAGAATGGATCGATAAAAATGTGCCGGATGAAGAAGTGAAATACGGCAGTGGGCATATGGCTCAAAGGCATAATTCTATCTTTTGTGATTTTTCAAATATTCTAGCTGCTTATGGAGGCGATTATTTTAATGATCCATATATTAATACTCTGGGGTTAAAATCTTTTAACCATATTAATGTCAGAGAAGAGAGCTTCATTAAGGCATTAGATGTATATAAAGAAGTTATTAAATCATCTGCGCCGGAAAGCATAGATTGGTATTGGACAGATTCAGCAAGAGCATTTAAGAATGGTGAAATTGCTATGATGCCAAATTGGGATGAAAACTATACTTATGTAGAATACGATTCCGATTCAAAAGTCAGCGGTAAAGTGGGGTATTCTATCTTACCATACGGTGATGTAAGAAGCGCTAATATTTATGGAGGTTCCGGAATCGGAATTAATAAATATGCTGCTGAATCAGAAAAAGAAGCCGCCTGGTTTTTCATTACCTGGGCCACATCAAAAAATATGCAGCTTAAAGTTCTAAGACACCCGGACGGAGGAAGCTTACCAACAAGAAAATCTGCTTATGAAGGCAATCAAATAAAATTTTATATGGAAAATCCTGAGTATATTGATGAAAATAATATATCACTAAAACATATGAGGGCTGTACTGGATGCCTGGAAAACTAAGAATATCTATTTAAGACCTAAAATATCTAATTTTTATAAAGCGGAACAAGTTATTATTGAAAACCTTAATAATATGGTAAAAAATGATATGGATAGTGAAATGATTAGTGAGAAAATATATTTAGATTTACAAAAGATTAAATTACAAGAATAGATTTATTGGAGGCTTTTTTGAAAAAAATAAAAGTTGGCAGTTTGCGTTTTAAACTGGTGGTTATTGCGCTTATATTAATCATTATCCCCATAACTTCAATTGCATTTCTATATTCACAAACAGTCAAATCCATTATTGTTAATAAGTATACTCAGACTGCTGTGCAGTCCGTTTATGAAGCGGGGGAAAAAATTGATTTTATTTTAAATGATGTGCAGGAATTTTCTTCTGTCATTATTTCAAATGACACTTTTTTGCATATGCTCAACCATTCGTATGATTATTCGGAAGATGAATTTAATACCATATTAAGGAGCTTTATTACATCAAGAGACGATATAGAATCTATCAACGTATTATTAAGAGGCCGCAGCTATTCTGTTGGTGCAACAAAAGTGATGAATAAATTTCAGACCTATAATGAATTAGAAGATTCAACGGGAAAACCCATTTGGCTTACCACACAGCATGAGGAGATTGAAATTTTATCCGGAAGATTTGATAAATACTATTTTTCCCTGGGCAGGAAAATCATAGATTTTAATACCCTTGAGGATTACGGTGTTTTGACCATCGATCTGGAAGAAATAATACTGGAGCAATCCTATAAAAATCTCTTTGACGATAGGTACAGTGACATTTTTATTTGTGATGCTGAAGGTAAAATCGTAAGCCATAGAGATAAGGATAAAATCAATAGCACGATTACTTCAGAACCTTATGTTGATGAAATTATTTCTAATGGAACTAATAATGGTTTCGTTCAATATCTGGATGGAAATATTGAAAATATCGCAATCTATTCTACTTTAGATGCAAACGGCTGGAAAATCATTAAAACCATTCCCACCAATAACCTATATAAAGAGATCAACGAGATTCAGTCTTATTTTGTAATGGGTGGGTCTATCTATGCGCTGGTTATATTACTCTTTATGATTATTTTTTCAATCAGATATACTGAACCAATGATAAAAATGATGAGCGTCATTAAGAAAATAGAGAAAGGTGACTTATCAGCAAGGATGGAAGTCCAAACCCATGACGAAATTGGTGAACTTGGCCATGGGCTTAACAAAATGATAGCTGAAATGGAGACACTGATAGACAAGCTTGTAAAAGAAGAGAAAATAAAAAAAGAAGTAGAACTTGAAGCCCTTCATGCACAAATCAACCCCCACTTTCTATACAATACCCTTAACACAATAAAATGGATGGCCAAGATTCAGGGGGCAAAAAGCATCAGTAATGCCATAACGGCTTTAACTAAGCTTTTAAGAATCAGCATCAACCTAGGACAGGAAATGATACCTCTGGAAGAAGAAATTGAATACGTTAAAAACTATATTGTGATTCAGAAACTTAGGTTTAATGAGTCTTTTACTATTGATTATAATATTCAAGAAGACTGTTTAAGCAATGAACTGCCTAAACTAATATTACAGCCAATAGTTGAAAATTCAATTATATATGGGGTAGAAGATGGTACAGAGAATTTAAAAATTCAAATCAATGCTTATAAAAAAGATGATAACCTTTTAATTGAAGTGATTGATAATGGTCCCGGAATGGATCCACATATTATGGAGAATATTTTAAGGCAAAGTTCAGATTCACATAAGTTTAGTAAAGTTGGACTGAATAATGTTAATCAAAGGATTAAACTATATTTCGGCAGTGAATTTGGTCTGACAATAAAATCTAAGAGGGAAGAAGGAACAAAAATTACTATTACGATTCCATATAAATAGGAAGAGAGGTGATGTTTTGTATAAGGTCTTAATCATTGATGATGAAGTGCTGGTAAGAGTTGGCTTAAAGACTACGATTGACTGGGAGGAAATTGGATTCTCAGTTGTAGCGGAAGCATCCAATGGTGAGCAGGGATATGAAAAATATATACAACATTCACCCCATGCCATTATAACAGACATAAAAATGCCTAAGAAAGATGGTTTATGGTTAATAGAAAAAATCAGACAGAAAAATCAAGATGTGAGAATTATAGTTTTAACTTGTTTTGATGAATTTGCATATGTTCAAAAAGCCTTAAGATTAGGTGCCGATGATTATATATTAAAGTCTGAAATAGAAGATGAAGAATTGATTGAAATAATGAAAAAGACAAAGCATAAATTAATTTCTTCCCATGAAAGTTCAAACCCAAAGAATGAGATGAATATAAAGGATATTAAGAGATTTTTTATGGAAGATTTGGTTAAAAACGAATTTGTTTTTGATGAAAAAATACTATCAAAATGTTCAGATTTAAGTTTTCCCATTGCAAATACAAAGTTTTCAATTGCTGTTGTTGCATTTGACAATGAAATAATGTGGGAAGAAGGCAGTCAAGTCAGCAATGCTATTGGAAATATCATCTCCGATCAGCTTTTGGAAAAAGATATGGATTTTATTATGAATAGAGAGCAAAATGAATACTTGATTCTTATGTCTTCCGATAAATTAAATACAAATGAGTTAAAAACAATTTTTAAGCTGATTGGTAATGCTGCAAACCAATATTTTGGACAGACGTTAAACATTGTATATACGAAAGTATATACCTTAGTGGATGAATTAAGTGAAGCTTATGGACACTTAAAAAATAAATCCCAAATATTATTTTACTCCAACCACAAAAATAATCTTATTATGAACACAAATGAGATTGAATTCAATCATATTAATGTTTTCGAGCTGGGAAAAAGATATAATAGATGCTTTAAAGAGCGTATTGCCAAAAGAGACTATGAAGGTGTTGCTCAATTATTAGAAGAAACTTATGATTATTTTGAAAAAAATAAAGTGAAGCCAAAATTGACTAAGATATTTTATTCTAATCTATTAGGTGAAATATTTAATATGTTTGAACATCTTATAAATGGTAATGCCATACAGCCATATGAATATTATCATGAGAAAATCGGCAGAGCTTATAACATCAAACAAATTTTTAGTATTATTTTAGATCTTTCAGAAAAAATCATATTTAAGATACAAAATTCAAATGTTAATCATTCAAAATTAATCATGAAAAAAACCATTGATTTCATTAATAAAAATTATGATGATAAAATCTCACTTGAAGATGTAGCAGAAGCAGTCAATTTATCTAAGCATTACTTATGCAGCATATTTAAAAGAGAGACCGGTGAAAATATGTCGTTGTATATCAACAAATTGAGAATAGAAAAATCCAAAATTATGCTGTTAAAACCGGATTGCAAAGTGAAAGATATTTTTGATTCGGTCGGTTTTTCAAACCAGCAATATTTTAGCAAGGTATTTAAGAAAATCACAGGAATGACCATAATGCAATATAAAGAGTCTCATAATAAATAGAATCACTATCATACTATGCAAAACTAAAATAATTAGTAGTAATTATTGAGGCTATCGAAAAATGAATGCAGGCGTATAAATATTCGTTAATGTATTCATTTGGAGAAAATTTGATGGCATATGAACTTTAGCTGGTATCCCGTATAGGAACA
>JAKSCF010000747.1 GCA_022360735.1 Clostridia bacterium | reverse complement strand
AGAAAATCAGATATTGTTTTACAGTTTTTAACAGAGTCAACATTAATTAGTTTAACTGGCGGTATTATTGGTATTATATTTGGGTCAGTTTTAAGTAAGTTAATTATGCAACTAACAGATATTTTGACGATTATTTCACCGATTTCCATTGTAATTTCTTTCGGAGTTTCTGCAACCGTAGGAATATTATTTGGATTTATGCCCGCCAGAAAAGCTGCAGAGCAAGATCCTATAGAATCATTACGTCACGATTAAGTAAACCTAATATTATGAAAAAGTCGATTACCCTAATTTCATTAACATTATGCCTGCTAATCAACTACAACAGCTATGCACAAGAGCAGGAGGATGTAACAGTATTCAGATTAAAAGATGTTATCAAACTGGCACAAGAACAATCTCCGAGTGCAATGGTTGCCAAGCTTTCTTATATGAGTCAGTATTGGGGGTTTAAATCCTATAAAGCTGAGTATCTTCCGGATGTATTTTTATCGGGATCATTTCCATCTATTTCGAAGGGAGTAAGAAAAGTAGAAACAGTTGAAGGGGATCAGTATGTAAATAATTCAACAGAGTCATTTAACGGTACACTATCTATTCGGCAAAAAGTTGGATGGACCGGAGGTACATTCTCAATCAGGACATCATTAAACAGAAGTGATAATACCTACAATGATGTAAAAACCAGAACCTATAGCGGTACTCCAATTAGTATAAATTACACACAGGAGCTATTTGGGTTTAATAGTTTTAAATGGGATAAAAAAATAGAACCCAAAAAGTAAAAAAAAAAAAAAAAGCAGTATATAGAAACACTTGAAAATATTTCAATTGAATCAACCAATATATTCTTCAGCTTATTGAATGCAAAAGTTAATTTGGATATAGCTATTAAAAATCACGCTGACTATGACACATTATATAATGTATCTAAAGGGAGGTTCCAATTAGGTAAAATCTCAGAAGCAGATTTATTAAAAATTGAAATTCAAAAATTACAAAGTGAAAACAATTTGTCTGATGCCAGAGTTAATTATGATGATGTTCTTTTCAAATTCAAATCATTCTTAAGAATCAGCAATATTGGGAATATCCATCTAGTGCCTCCAAAAGAAGTATTTAAACTGGATGTGGATGTTCAGAAAGCTGTTGAACTCGCTAAAAGAAATACAACTCAAGCTTTAGACTTGGAATTAAACGAATTGAATACCGAAAAAGCTCTGGAACAAGCTAAACGTGAAAGAAATCCCGGAGTTAATCTTAATGCGAGTTATGGTTTAAGTAATACAGCAGGAAAATTAGAAGATATTTATAAAGATCCTATAAAATCACAAGGATTAACAATCGGTATTTCAATGCCAATATTAGATTGGGGAAGAAGAAAAGGTCGCTACAAGATTGCTGAGTATAAATATAAAATGGACAAGGCCGATCAAGAGCAGAAGCGCATTGATTTTGAGCAAGACGTCAGATTGAAAGTCATAAAGTTTTCAAAACTGAATGATCGATTGATCATTGCTTCCAAAAAAAATGTGATTGCACAAAAAAGTTTTGAATTAACCCAGAAACGATATATGATTGGTAAAATTCAAGACATTAGAAAACTGACCGAAGCACAGCAGGAATATGACAGAGCACAGAATGAATATTATAATGAAATCAAAAATTTCTGGGTACAATACTTTAGTTTGAGAAAACTTACACTCTATGATTTTAAAGAAAATAAAATGATAGATGTAGATTTTGACAAACTGCAGTAATCTTTACAAAATTTTAATTTAGAAGAATTTTAAATAGCTTATTTTTCGTATCTTTGTTCGTCTAAATGAATCAAATTACTCATAAAAAAATAAAAAATGTCAGTATTAGTAGGAAAAAAAGCTCCTTTATTTGAAGCGGATGCTGTAGTTAATGGTGCTGAATTTGTAGAAAAATTCTCACTTGAACAATACATTGGAAAGAAACATGTTGTGTTTTTCTTCTATCCTTTAGATTTCACTTTTGTTTGTCCAACCGAAATCATTGCTTTTCAGGATAAAATTGAAGAATTTGAGAAAAGGAATGTAGCAGTTGTTGGTTGCTCAATCGATTCTAAATTTTCACACTGGGCCTGGTTAAATACCGAACAAAACAAAGGCGGTATTAAAGGCGTTAAATTCCCTCTTGTTTCTGATTTATCAAAAACAATTGCTGAAAACTATGATGTTTTAGCAGGCGAGTATGATTATAATGAAGAAAGCGAATTAGAGTTTAACGGAGATGCAGTTGCTTATCGTGGTTTATTCTTAATTGACAAACAAGGCGTGGTTCGTCATCAGTTAGTGAATGACCTTCCTTTAGGAAGAAGTGTTGACGAAGCGATCAGAATGGTTGATGCATTACAATTCTTTGAAGAAAATGGTGAAGTTTGCCCAGCAAACTGGCAAAAAGGAGAAGAAGGAATGAAAGCAACCGCAGAAGGAGTTGCTGAATACTTAAGCAAATAGAAATTAGGTAAA
The DNA here is from genome assembly GCA_022360735.1 of Clostridia bacterium. The sequence goes on along the minus strand of JAKSCF010000747.1, from coordinate 3,217 downwards.
GATTATCTTAAAGCCTTCTCATTATGAGAGGGTTTTTTTATTTAAAGGTTTTCACTAAAGTTAATCCAATTCCATGTTGAGAAACCGGAAGTAAGGTAATATTATGTTTCTCCAATGATTTATTAAAAACCAATTTCCCGATTGACCAGCCAATAACAGCGCCAAATAATACATCGGAGGCCCAATGATTATCACTATGAATTCTTTGGAATCCGACTAAACTTGCCATCGTATATGAAGTAATACCTACCCAGAGTTTATCTTTATAAGCTAATGAGAAATAAGTGGCTAAACTAAAAGCAACAGCTGTATGTCCTGAAGGGAATGATTTATATTGAGAGTCACCAAAAGGGCCATCCCATTTTCTAGGGTCTGTTTCTACATTATGATGAGGACGATGCCTTTTAAAAGTATACTTCATCACAGCAACAGTCGCTACAGTCAGAACATAGGTTTTAACAGCATCCATAGCTACCCGTTTTGATTTTTCATTATTAGCAATTGTGCCATGTAAATACAGCCCTGTAACAATAGGGATTGCATATAATCCTTTACCGAAAGGCTCAGCTACATTATCAAGAAAGGTATTCGCAAAATCTGTACGGTTTTTTTGAATTAAGTCCCGAATATTATCATCAAAGGCATAAACGATCGCACCTATACCCACTGTTGTTCCGGCAATAATCCAATCTTTCTTCGTCCAGCGAAAGGGACTCGTAATTAAATCCTTAGTATCATCCAGGTAAGAGTTGAAGTATTCCTTCCCATTTTCATATTTCTTGATTTGAGGAGGCTCGGGAGTATATTGGGCCACTGAGCTTATTGACAGTAAAAGTAATCCTAGTATAGTGTAGTATTTCATTTCATTTTTTTTATTCGTTCTCTTTAGCTTCATTCCAATATATATCCATTTCTTTTAAACTCATATCAGGAATGGATTTTCCATCTTGCTTCGCTCTTTTTTCAAGATACTGAAAACGACGTAAAAATTTTCTATTGGTATGTTCCAGTGCATCTTCAGGATTAACGTCTAAAAAACGGCAATAGTTTACGAGGGCAAAAAACAAATCTCCCAATTCATCTTTCATTTTATTTTTATCAGCACCATTATGCACTTCTTTTTGAAGTTCGTTAAGTTCTTCCATCACTTTATCCCAAACTTGTTCAGATTTCTCCCAGTCAAAACCTACTCCACTGGCTTTCTCCTGCATCCTTACCGCTTTTACCAATGGAGGCAATGAACGAGGAACTCCATCAAGAACAGATTTCTTACCTTCTTTCAATTTTAACTTCTCCCAATTATCTTTTACTTCTTTATCATCTTTCACCTCAACATCGCTATAAATATGAGGATGACGATAAATTAATTTTTCAGCAATACCATTTAAAACATCTGTGATATTAAAAGCTTTTTGCTCCTCTCCTATTTTTGAATAAAAAACTAAATGCAACATCAAATCACCCAGTTCTTTTTTGATTTCATCCATATTCTTATCGATGATAGCATCCGAAAGTTCATAGGTTTCTTCAATTGTTAAATATCTTAAACTCTCAAGAGTTTGTTTCTTATCCCATGGACATTTAGCTCTCAGGTCATCCATAATATTTAACAATCTTTCAAAGGCTTTTAATCTTGCATCCATATAATTAATCTTTTTATAATTAAAATGCCTAAAGCTTAACATCACTTTAGGCACTCTATATTCCAGTGCACTCCAGGCACTTATATCATGATATGTTCGTAATACAAATTCTTTTTATACTTTAAGTAATTACAGGCATAAAAAAATTAAACCGTCATAATATCTTTTTCCTTTGCATCAAACAGTTTATCAACTTTTTCAATAAATTTATCTGTCAGTTTCTGAATATCATCTTGCAAGCGTTTAGATTCATCTTCAGGAAGGCCGTCTTTTTCTAATTGCTTGGCAAAATCATTACCTGAACGACGTGCATTCCGAATACTCACTTTTGATTTTTCAGATTCAGCTTTTGCCTGTTTTACTAAATCTTTTCTTCGCTCTTCAGTAATAGCAGGAACAATAATTCTTAAAATTTCACCTTCGTTGGTAGGATTAAAGCCAAGGTTAGCAGCAAGTATTGCTTTTTCAATAAGACCAAGAATACTTTTGTCCCAAGGTTGAACAATAATTTGACGAGGATCAGGAGTGTTAATATTTGCTGTTTGAGCAATAGGAGTTGGAGCTCCATAATAGTCGACAATAACACCATCAAGCATTTGCGGACTTGCTTTACCAGCTCTGATTTTTTGAAATTCCTTCTCTAAATGCATCACTGCATTGTTCATGCTCTCTTCAGCCTCTTCTAAACAAAATTGAACTTCTTCAGTCATTATAATTTATTTTACAGTTTATACAAAAATAATATTTAAAATATTTAATAAAACAGATATTTTAGGCCTTTACAATAGTACCTAAATCTTTGCCTTCAATCACTTTTACCAAATTACCTTTGGTATTCATGTCGAAAACTAAGATTGGAAGTTTATTTTCCTTACATAATGTTATAGCTGTAAGGTCCATTATTTTCAACCCTTTTTCATAAACTTCATTAAAATTCAAAGTATCATATTTAGTAGCCGAAGGATCCTTTTCCGGGTCAGCGGTATAAATGCCATCCACTCTTGTACCTTTCATAATCACATCTGCTTCAATTTCGACAGCTCTTAATGCGGATGCAGTATCTGTAGTAAAAAAAGGATTTCCTGTTCCGCCGCTAATAATGGCTACTTTTCCTTCTTTCAGTGACGTAATTGCATTTCTTTTTGACATTGGTAAAGCAATAGGCTCAATAGTTAATCCTGAAAATAAATCAGCCTTAACACCTATTTTTTCCAAAGCAGATTGTAATGCCATACTATTAATTACAGTGGCCATCATACCCATATAATCTCCCTGGACCCTGTCCATGCCTTCTGCAGCTCCACTTAATCCACGATAGATATTTCCACCTCCAATAACAATAGCTATTTCCACACCACCTTCAACAGCTAACCTCACATCTTCAGCATATTGACTTAAACGTTCCGGATCTATGCCATAATTCTTGTCACCCATCAGGGCTTCACCACTTAGCTTTAATAATACTCTTTTGTATTTCATTGAATATATTTTCAAATATTTAATTATTGGCTTCCATCTATAACCTGGTCAATCGTATTGGCTGGATTAAAAGCATTTTCTGTTTTTGCAAAATT
>JAKSCF010000764.1 GCA_022360735.1 Clostridia bacterium | reverse complement strand
GGTCATGATTTATGACAATGAATTGGTCAACCAGCCATTATTCCATTCCACCAGTGGAGGAAAAACTGAGAATTCCGAAGATGTATTTACAACGGCAGTTCCGTATTTAAGAAGCGTAGAAAGTCCTTATGAAGCAGCAGCACCACATTTTAAAGATTCTGTAACCATTGATTTAAAAACTTTTAAATCCAAGATTGCTTCTAAATATTCAAACTTAGTTATTGATTTAAGTTCTTTTTCAAATAATGTTGAAATAGAAGAGCGAAGCGATGGAGGCCGTGTTAGTAAAATAAAAGTAGGGAATTTAATATTATCAGGAAGAGATGTAAGAGAAACATTAGGATTAAGATCCGCTAATTTTACTTTTAAAACGGATGGAAGTACGGTGACTTTTAATACGGTTGGCTATGGCCATGGTGTTGGAATGAGTCAATGGGGGGCAAATGGAATGGCGGAAGAAGGCCATTCATATGAAAATATTTTAAAACATTTCTACCAAGGCGTAGAAATAGAAAATTTAGACGAAATTTAGTAATTAAGATCACATAAAAAAAGTGTGGATAGAGAACCACACTTTTTTTGATTATTTTATTTTCCGTTAAGTTTCGCAATTTTTTGTTTAACTGCTTTAACGTACCAAGCTATTAAAAGAATAGGCCCAATAATAGCTATGACACCAGCAACGTTACACCAAAAGTCCCAGTTCCATGTTAACATTTGATCCATTATTGAACGCCTCCTTCACCCATTGTTTCTTTTCCGAGGGCATTAGCAATAAGATATATAACGATAACAATAGGTACGATAAGTAGTATACCTTGTTCCTGCCATAACTCCCAAGATCCAATTCTTACGACATACACAGCCCAATCATCTGACCAAACGCCGAAGAAGTTGGTCCAAATATACCAGATAAAAGAAAGTGCAAAACCTATTGTCGTAGCCAATGTACCTGCAATTTTCTTTGGCGGTTTTTTAGAAAAAGTACCGAAATATACCGGAACCAATGAAACTGCAAGAATAATAGTTGCTTGGAATACCCATATTTCCATAATTCGATCGAAAACAAAAGTTAAACCTAATGACATAATTGCGCTTCCGATAATACCGTATTTTGTAATTTTTTCAACTTGCTTATCGGTAGCCTCCGGATTAATAACTTTTTTATAGAGGTCATACCCAACAACACCACCGGATACTAGGAAGTAAGAGTCAGCTGTTGACATTGATGCAGCGAGGACACCGGCAATAAACAGACCCAATAGTCCCGGAGGTAAGTACTGACCTACAATAGCCATAAGTGCCTGATTTGCTTCTACTTCAGGAATCATACCGATACCAATGGCTGCTGCACCCAAAATACCTAAGAATGTTACGATCCAGTCAAATGCAAGCCACATGGGAACACCGACAGTAAATGCTTTTTTAATTTCTTTAGGTCCGGCTGCAGCAAATACTCTTTGGAAAAATGCCGGCTCAGCAAGTACTGCAAGGCATGTAATAGAGTATGCGACTAGGGTAGCAGTAGATAGATATCCTGCTCCCGGGCTGAAATAGTACCATGGCTCTTCACCGCACCATTCGATTAACCCTTGATATACTGCTTCATATCCACCGAAGGAGCTCCAGCCAATAATCATTGCTATACCTAAAGTAACCATCATAATAATAAATTGGATAAAGTCCGTCATAGTAACAGCCCATAGACCGCCTGTATAAGTATAAACAACAACGATAATTGCACCGATAATGGTTCCGGCCCAAACAGGAATAGGTGTAACTAATGCGAGAAGGAAACCGATACCCATCATTTCCATTGTATTTGTTGAATATATGAAAGCTGCTATTGAAGAAGTAATCCCGGCAGTTCTACCATATCTTCGGTAACAAATATCCTGCATGGTAGTTCCATCTGGGAATTTCTCTTTAAAGACAGGTGCTAAAAATGCCATAACTACATACATGGCTGTGTATGGGAGTGAATAAGCGAAGAAGCCTGATATACCTTCGTAGAAACCTATTTCTGATGTTCCGAAAAGTGTGTCAAGACCATAAAAGGTCGAGACTAATGTACCTACAAGCAATGGCGCTGTGAGATCTCTACCAGCCATAAAATAGTCATCAAAACCTTGTGACTTCTTAGAAAAATAAAAACCTACCCAAAGCATGAATCCGATATAGCCTAAAATAATTATCCAGTCAAGTGCGTGCAGTTTTACTACTACATCCATAAAATTTAACCTCCTCCTTATCGAAAGATTTTTTTAAATATTGAATGAGAAAACTTTTGATTTCACCTCCTTCAGTTAAGTGTATTATTATAGAAGCAGAACAAGAACATTTTACGTTATTCTCATTCTGCTTTCAAGCTGCAAACAAGTTGTCCGAATATTATGTAGCGTTTACAAATATATATCAAATATCTTTTTAAACTAATAATATATATCCGTTCAATAAGCTCTAATTAATCATTATAACGCAAAAAACATGCCAAATCTTGTAAGGTTTAATGAAACGCCTTTCAAACTTTGAAAAATCAATGATTTTATAAAAAAATTAAACAGAATTTTCAAAAAATACTAATCAATAAATGAAAAATTTACAGTATTAAAATAAACATATTGTAAAAATTACATTTGCATATTAAAAAAGTGTGGAAAGACCACACTTTTTAATAAGGAAAACTAAAATTGTTGACTGTAATTATTACATAGTTGTTTTAAATAATACTTAATTTTTAGCTGCCTCATCGTCACCTTTACTCCACAGAAACAGTTTGGTATTGGAAATATCATTTCCGTCAACGTCTCTGATTGGATTAGGTGGATCAGATTTTTGAGTTGCTAAGGATACAATAATCAATGCAAGTAAACTAATTACAAATGCCGGTACGGAAGACATATATATAGATTCCCATATATCGCCTGCTATATCCTCAAATCCTAAGAAGACGAACACCAATGCTATCCAACTGACACATCCGGCGACGATACCGGCCCAGGCCCCTGTATTGTTGGCCTTTTTCCATAGAATACCGCATAAGTATACTGCGGACATAGTTGGGAATCCTAATGCGCCTGCAAATACAAGTAAGTTATATAAGTTACCCAGAGCTAAACCAAATATTAATGCAGCAACTGTAAACCCTACCATAGCAATTCTGGTTGCAGATAATCTTTGTTGATCGGTAGATTTAGGATTGATCATTTTTTGTGCAGTGTAACCGATCATAGCACCATTAGAAAGGATTGTATCTCCAGCGGTACTAACAATAGCAGAAGCTACTGCAACAAAGAACAATACGCCTATCCATTCAGGTATATAATTTTGAACAAACCAAGGGAAAATATTGTCCAATTGCTCTTCCGGGAATTCAGGTCTTAAAATGAAAACACACATACCGATGATGACAGGGATCATACCTAATATCAAATAAATGATACCGCCAAATACGAAGCCCTTAGTTGCAGAAGATTCATCTTTTGCCGCTAAAGCACGAGCAGTCAGTACCGGACCACCTGCATCGCCAAGCGCTACGGAGAACCATGCTGCCAGCATATAGAAAATACCTAATGCTCCGACATAGCCGCTAAAGCCGGCAGGTTCACCGTATTCGGCTAATTCGTTTGTATAAAACAAGCTGAAAGGTGGAAGACCTTCCCAAGTACCTGCATTTTCAATAAATGCACCAACACCGCCAACAGATCCGAAGGCAAATGGAAGCATGATAATCAATACGATGGCCATTATGATAAAGGCCAGCATGTCCGATCTGGATAATGCCCACAATCCTCCTGCTAATGCAATGATAAGGATGACTACTGCACCGATAAGGGTTGCGATGCTCAGATTCATTCCTGTGATTAATCGAATAATAACACCCAGGGATAATAATTGTGCTGATAGCCATGAAACGCATGCCAATACGTTTATAACCAAGCTTGCTCCACCAATTTTATTGTTGAAACGGCTGTTATAATAGTCAACTACCGTAACATGCTTAGATTTTCTAAATATCCTTACTAGGAAGAATCCACTTAATAATAATGTTAATACCGGTGACCAAGGATCCCATACGATGTATTGGAAACCTCCAATAAATGCTTCTTTCGCACCACCAAGAATTACAGCTCCGCCAATCCAAGTAGCGACAACTGAGGCAGTAATATATGGTGTTGTTAGGTTGTGATCTGCCAAAATAAAATCTTGAGTGTTATTGGATCTTCTTGAATAGAATATACCAATTCCAATTATGATTAAAAAATAGACTACAAGTGCGCCTATAATAGTTCCTGAGTTACTAAATGTTGTTACCATAAAACCCTCCTATAAAAGTTAAAAAATATGTTGCAATTCAGAGTTTATAAGTTGTTTTTAGAAATTTCACTGATAAATAGTTAAATTTCACACTATCACTTCCTTTCAACTATAACATTAGAGAAGTAAAACCATATTGTTTGTCATACTAAAGTTGATAAGCAAAGAACATACCAAATCTTGTAGAAAGGAATAAAGAAGAAGCGCAAAACCGGCAACAAACTAATCATTCAAAAAATTCTTAACTGAATTTTCCCAAAAATAAAAATTGGATACTGAAAAAAATACAGTATCCAAATGAAACCTGTTGCAAAAATTACATTTGCTTTATTTTATATTATATTTATTTAATTTGTTATAAAGTGTTTTTTCGCTGATGCCCAGTAATTCAGCAGTTTTCTTTTTATTACCCTTTAGTTTATCTAAAGTACACATGATATAAATTTGTTCCAGTTCATCAAGGGGTATAATCTGCTCTGAATCAAATACATGGCGGTATGGATTTGAAGCTTTTGTATCATGAATATACCTAGGCAGATCACTGGCATTAATGGTATCTGTTAAGGTGAGAGAAGCTGTAATTTCAATTACATTTTTCAATTCTCTTACATTCCCGCTCCATTCATAATTTTCCAGTATTTCTAAAGCCTCATCTGAAACACATTCGGCGGTTACCATGTATTTTTTTCTATATTGCTTTAAAAAATGATCAATCAACGTCTTAATATCGCTTTTTCTTTCCCTTAGAGGTGGAATTTTAAGTTTAATCGTATTAATTCTATAAAATAAGTCTTGGCGGAAGTTACCTTTTTCTACCTCTTTATCTAAAACCTTATTAGAAGCACATATTAATCTAAAATCAGTTTCAATCGTTCTTTTACCGCCAACTCTTTCATATTTTTTATATTCTAAAACACGTAATAATTTAGTTTGAAGACCAAGATTTAGATCACCTATTTCGTCTAAAAACAATGTGCCTTTATTAGATAATTCTATCTTACCTTGTCTGGTATCTACAGCGCCGGTAAAGGCACCTCTCTCATGTCCAAAAAGTTCGCTTTCTGCTAAATCTTTTGGAATAGCAGCACAATTAACTTTAATCATGTTGCTATATTTTCTAAGGCTGTTATAATGAATAAAGTCGGCAAGCATTTCTTTTCCTGTGCCGTTTTCACCCAAAATGAGTATAGGAAGATCGCTGTTACAAACCTTTAAAGCCTTATCAATGCAAGATTTAATTTGTGGGCTTTGTCCGATAAATTTTAATCTTTTATCAAACATTTCTTGAGAAGTTTTTTCGTCTTCATCCGCAAATACATGAGATAAAACTGTATTGATTTCATTTAAAGAGAAAGGTTTGGCAATAAAATCAATAACACCGTTTTCAAGAAAATAATGTATTTTTTCATAATCTGCATAGGCAGTCATAATAACAACCTTGGTAAGAGGATCAATTTTCTTTATAAGCTGCAATGCTTCAAGACCATTCATTTTAGGCATTTCAATATCCATAATGATTAGGTCGGGTGATTCAGGTCTTATTTTAGAAAGCGCTTCTGAAGCATCTGTAAATTCTAAAACATCATATCCGGAATTATCCAATATTTTATGAATCAATTTTAATGTGGGGATAGAATCATCGATTACAAATATTTTTTTCATTTTTCACCTCTAATACTAATTACTCTTGTAGGGTCATATGAATGTATTCAGCCACTTCATTTAATTTTATCTCAATAATTTTTAATTTCTCATATATGGCTTCAGGCGTAAGATCGTTAATACTTTCTTCAAGATCAATAATATCTGTCAGGCCATGTTCTATGAAAAGACTAGAAGCTGTGCCTTTTAATCCATGAAGCACTTTTTTACATTTTATTATATTTCCTTCATTCAAACAATCTTTTGCTTCAGAAATAAAATTTGGGAAAGAGTTTACAAAAGAAATAAGCAAGTCTTCAATAAATTCTTCTTCACCATTTACCAAGTCATTAAGTTTCTTATGATTAATATAAACTGTAGGTCTAATCTGGCTGGATGGAGAAAGATATTTTTCCAGCTTCTCATATAAAATATCCAAACTCATTGGTTTACAGACGTAATCATCCATACCTGCAGCAAAACATTTCTGAATTTCATTTTCTAATACATAGGCAGTGACAGCAACAATTGGCACATTCTTACCCAGTGCAATACACTCTTCTTTAATTTTTGTTGTTGCTTCAAAACCATCCATAATAGGCATCTCAATATCCATAATGATTAAGTCAATATTGTTATTTTTAAAAAGCTGCAAAGCATCGGCGCCATTGTCTGCAGTGAATACATTAATTTTAAGCTTTTTAAGCATTTCTACTATGATTTTTCTATTGACGACGCCATCTTCTGCTACTAGTATGGTCTTATTTTCAAAGTTTTTATACCCTGGCTTAGGAGGTTTCGGTTGATCAATATGTTTTTGTACTTTATTCATGGTGTTGTGAACCGTAGAAATAAACTCTGACGGCAAAATAGGCTTAATAATTTGATTACATATATTCAGCTCATTCATTAAAGTTTTGTCATTGATCATATCCGTTGGTGTAGCCAGTAATATAATGGGCATATTGCCCTTAGTCATGTGTGTCGCTTTTTTTGATAATTCCAGCCCATCTAAATCATTCATATGCAAATCCACAACCATTGTATCAAAGTCTTGATTCGCCAGAGCATCTAAAGCTTCGCTATAGGATGTTACAATCATGCAGTCTAGATTTACCTGATCACACATTTTGTTTAGAATGTGTCTCAATTTTATATTTCTGACGATTATTAAAATACATTTATTTTTAAAATACAGTTTATATAGGCTGTCCGTCTCTTTTGTGAATGAGGTAGCAAAAGGAATCGTAAAGGTAAATGTACTGCCTATACCTAATTGACTGGATACATTTATTTTTCCTCCCATGGCTTTAACCAATTGATTGCTGATAGCCAATCCTAAACCTGTGCCACCATATTTTCTTGTAATGGAGCTGTCGGCCTGGGTAAACTCTTCAAAGATTTGGTTTAATTTGTTAGAAGGTATACCGATACCCGTGTCTATGATGCTGAACTCAATATGTTGTACACCTGAAATTTGCTTGGATTTCATTTTAACATTTATTTCACCTTTTTCAGTAAATTTAATAGCATTATTGATCAAATTTAAGACAATCTGATTAAGGCGTATGGGATCACCAAGAACGTAAGTGGGAATATCAGGATCAATGTCCAACAGCACTTCGATATTATTTTGAAGTGCACGTGTAGAAGCTAATCGAATAAGTTTTTCTATAGAATCTTTTACATTGAATTCAATACTTTCCAACTGAAGCTTGTCAGCTTCAATTTTGGATATGTCTAATATATCATTGATGATATTTAATAAAATGTTGCCTGAGTATTTAACCATTTCTAAATAAGTCCGTTGCTGATAAGTAAGATCCGTCATAAAGGTTAAATCTGTCATGCCCATGATACCATTTAAAGGGGTTCTGATTTCATGACTCATATTAGCTAGAAATCGACTCTTGATTTCATTGGCTTCTTCCGCTTCTTCCTTAGCTATTTTTAAAGCTTCGTGTGCCTCTTTCAATGCTTTTGTTTTTGCAGATATTGCTGATAACATTTGATTGATAGATTTTCGCAAAATACCG
>JAKSCF010000765.1 GCA_022360735.1 Clostridia bacterium | reverse complement strand
TACTTCCTCTGCTGCTGCACCTGGATAAATGGTCGAAATGGTAAGTGTGGGTATTGTGACTTTTGGCATAAACTCTCTTGGCATTGTAGTAATGGCATTATAACCCATCAATAAAGTGATCAATAATAATAGAATAACAATTTTGCTTCTTTTAACAAATACCGATGAGATTTTGCCTAAAGCATTCAGTGTTGTAATTTCATTTTTTTGCATATTTGCCTCTCCCAACAAACTTGAACTGATTCGTGAATGCATTCATGAATCAGTTCATATTTTACTCCTAGATCTCTCTAAAGTCAATATTTTTTTCTTTTTTTATTCCATAAAAGCTTGAATTTATAACTGTGAGCCAGGACATCATAAATTTATGATAACTATAGAATTTTATATACAAATTATGTATAATAAATAAAAATGAACGTATTCACATAGAGAGGTGTCGTATGGAAAGTAAAAGAGAGGCAACAAAAAATAAGTTAAAAGAAAAAATTCTTAAAACGGCTATAAAAGTCTTCTTTGAGAATGGATATGAACGCACAACCATCAATCAAATTGCAAAAGCTGCAGATGTGGGCACGGGAACTGCCTATAATTATTTTGATTCCAAAGCGGATTTATTTATACAAGCCATGGAATCACTTGTAACCGATCAAAAATACAGTGTGATTTATAATATTGAAAACATTGATAATGATCCAATTAAAGAGCTTACTCAGTTAACCCATAAATTTTTTGATTATATAGTGAATATAGATATAGAATTGATTAAAGAACTTTTCGGAGTGATTTTTGGTACATTGGTTAAAAACAACAATTATGCGAAACGTTTTTATCAGATGGATGAACACTATATCAAACAAGTTAAACAACTCCTCAATCATTATATTGATATAGGAAAATTACCAATAGATTTTGATATAGATTCATGTACCACGTTGATATATTTTTCAGTTGTTTTAAATATGTTGGACTACTTATATATTGAAGAAACTGATGTAAATGAAGTAAGGCTATTTATAGAAAAACAATTTAAGTTTATTTTAGAAGATAAGTTAATTGGATAATAAGCATATTATTTTACTCCGTTCTTGCAATGTCCGTTGATAAACGCCTCTGCAAGTTCTGCACTTGCCCTATTGCTTTTTTTAGCATGGTTTTTTCCCATGAGCTTAAATGACCAAGCATTATAAAATTTTCCTGAGAAAAATTCATATCAATAGATTTTATTTGATTTTTTAAACGCAGCTCCATAAGAAATATCCAAGCATCAATGGTATCTTGGACTATATCAGACGGCAGACAACCAATATCTTCTAAAATTTGTATCCGTTTAATGGTATTTGTCTCATGGATAGAGTTTTGTAAAGCATAGATACGTGCAAAGTTGACAAAGTGAAGCATTATTCCCTTTAAATTCACATAATTTCCTGCACCATTATCTGTGCGTATTCGACCAATAAAATCAGATGGAGGCGCATATTCCAATGTATTTTGTGCAAGATTAAAAAGAAATACCGGTCTTTTATTTATGGTTTGGAATATATTTTCCCGAAGATTTACAGCAAACCCTTTATCACCTGCTAATGTTCTAAAATCAAAGAAAATGTTTACTTTTAGTAAATCTTCCGGTTCACTTGTATTTATCCATTTAGTAAATTGATGATGCCATTTTATTTCATTCATACACCATTCTTTATTTGCAGCTGTATTCCCTGCAACACAAGGCGAAATACCGGAGCCGGCACAAATGGAAGTAACAGCCTCTCCAAACTGATAAAAGTATTTTGAATGACTTTTATCATTTTCTCCAGCTTCATATATAATCGCTGTGTCTTGATCTAAGCTTAATGTTGGTTCCATCCTGCCAATGCTGCCTAATGCTAAAAGTGCATATGGACATGGCGGTAACCCGATTAATTCAAATGTTTTTTCAACAGCATACTCAAATAAACTATTTATTGAATGGGTGGCATTATGTAATATTTTTTGTGGTTTCAATCCCATCTTAATAGACTGTGCTAATATAACTTTATCTTGCATAAACTGCTGATGGATGCTATTTTCAATAAATGCATCGTCATTAAACATGGTGTTTGATAATTTTGTTTTAGGAGATAAAAGTTCAGTTAATAAACTATCTATGGCAAGGCTTGTTTCTTTTGATTGAGTTTCATCTTTTAGCAAAACCATTATGGGTTCTTTTGCATTTCTATTTTCCTCAATTATTGCAGCCCATGCCCTAAAATACTTGATTTCGTTAACTGAAATTTGAAAACGCAACAGCATATTTTCAACCTTTTTATCCATCTGAAGCTGAGTTAAAAACCTATTGGCGTCCTCTTCATAAAATATATTGGATAAATCAGTTCCTATAATATTTTTATCGTTGGTTTTATTTAAAAGATTATTTGCGTTTTTATCAGCTTTAATTATCTTGCCCTTTGAAGCACTTTTGAGCATTAAAATACCAAATCCACTTTTTTTAATTAATTCCTGTAAAACAATACTGTCTTCCCGATCATCTTTATAATTAAAAGAATATGCTGTATACAATACAGTTGATTTTTCATTTACAACCGTATGCTCGGCATAAATGAAAACATGTTTGTATCCATTCTTCCCATTTAAAAGTGTTTCAACAGCTGTGATATTTTCTCCACTTTGTACTTTATTAACGATATCTTCTCCTGATTCATCAACAAAAAATTCGCTCATGTTAAGAGAAGTTATTTCGTCTTCATTGTATCCTAAAATATCACAAGCTTTTTTATTGGCGGCTGTAACCCTGCCATCAATGGTTAAAAAAATCATCTCGCCTGAAGCATGTGCCAATGCCTTATAGCGTTCACGGGAACTCAGCACTTCTTTTTCAGCTAATCGTCTTCCTTTTTCACTTTTCAGCCCCCGATAAATCATCCATATCAAAAGCGCTACCACAACCAATCCAATACAGCTTGATATCACCAATAAGCGAAATGTAACTGCTTTTATTTCAGCTTGCACATCATCTAAATAAACACCGCTGCCAACGACCCATTCCCATGGTTCGAATAATTGAATATATGAAAGTTTTGGTAATGGCTCTTCCAAATTATGTTCTTTTGGCCACATATACTCAATATAACCTTTACCATTTTCTCTTGCCAAATCAGCAGTTTCAACAAAAAATAACCGCCCCTCTAAATCACGATATTCATCAAGCTTTTTACCTTCAAGTTCAGGAAAATATGGATGCATGACCATATTAGGCTGCAAATCAATGATCCATAAGTAATCATTTTTTTCCACACCATAACGCAAGGCTCTCATCTCCATTAATGCAGCCTGTTGAGATTCCTCTCTCGTAACAATTCCTTGTTGTTCCATTTCTGCGTGTTTTTCAATAATAGAAGTCGCAGAAATTACTATTGATTGGATGATTTCTTGTTTCTTTTTCATTAATGTATCTTCTGTTGCCGATATAAAAATGGCTCCGATGGATACAACAAATAATACAATCACCATAATAGGGGGAATTATAAGGTTAATAATTATCTTGAATATATAACGCTTATCCATTTCTTCTCCTAACTTTTTCAATTGGCACCATTCGGTAACCCCTAAATAGATTATAAACCTTGAATGCAAAAAAGGCTATAATCATAAACCATTGTGTTATAATAAAGATTAGCAAACAATAGACTAAATAATGGATGTGTCAAATATGATTCCTCAAGCAAGTAATGACTTTTATCGAATCGTTATCGAAGAATTGCCGCTGATAGATGTGCGTGCTCCTAAGGAGTTTACAAAAGGTGCTTTTTTAAATTCTGTCAATCTTCCGCTTATGAATGATGAAGAAAGACATTTAATCGGTATCTGTTATAAAGAAAAAGGACATAATGAAGCTGTTAAACTAGGGCATCGGCTCATATGTGATCATATACAAAAAGAACGGGTTGACGCCTGGAAAACATACCTTTCTCAACATCCCGGCAGTATGCTGTACTGCTTTAAAGGCGGATTGCGATCACAAATCTCTCAACAATGGATTTTTGAAGCAATTTCTAAAGATATTCCTCGGTTGGAAGGCGGCTATAAAGCTTTTCGAAACTATCTTATTAAAGCACTTGAACCCACTGAACAAAGGAGCATTCCCATAGTGCTAAGCGGGTATACAGGCTCCGGCAAAACGCTAATGCTTAACGAACTCACCAATTCAATTGATCTTGAAGGTATTGCACACCACCGGGGTTCAGCCTTTGGAAAGCAGATTACACCACAGCCCAACCAAATAAACTTTGAAAACAATCTTGCATATAAACTGATACAGCATAACCATCAAGGATATGATTATATGATCATTGAAGATGAAGGTCGAAATGTTGGCAGCTGTTTTATACCCAAATCTCTAGCTGAGTATTTTAATACCGGAGATTTAATCATTGTAGAACAAGATTTGGAAAAACGTATTCGTATTACTTTAGACGAATATGTTATAAATTTTCAGAATCAATATATCCAAGCATATGGTGAAACACAAGGACTATTAGAATGGTTCAACTACTTAGATCATAGTATCCAAAAGATTAAAAACAGACTTGGATTGGAACGATACCGTCACATATCAGATGCATTTCAATCTGCCTATAAAGAACAACATACTACCGGGACATATACATCTCATCAGAATTGGATTCGTATTCTCCTTAAAGAATATTATGATCCAATGTATGAGTATCAAATACAAAAAAAATCTCATAGAATCCGATTTAAAGGTGATTATCAAGAGGTGAAAGCATATTTGAAAGAGCGTAATCATTAATGGTTTACTACCTATTTCTTCTTGGCTGAATAATGAAATTTTTCCACCATGCATTTCAACTAATGATTTTACAATAGATAGTCCTATTCCACTTCCTTCATGATTTCTTTTTAGTGATTTGTCAATTTGAAAAAATCTTTCAAAGACTGTTTGTTGTTTTTCTTTAGGGATTCCTATTCCATTATCTTGAACAATAATTTGTACACTATCTTCTAGTTCTTTCATTTTAACAGTAATTTTTCCACCTTTTTTACTAAATTTAATGGCATTTGAAAGTAAATTTAAAAGAATTCTTTCAATTTTATCCGGATCGCATGAAATGATTTTTTCATCCATATCTTTTTCAAAAATCAATTTAATATTTTTTTGTTTTGTGTAGTCTTCTATTGATCGTACTATATTCTCAACCAGCTCATATATGTTATGGTTCTGAGTGTTTAATAATAAATATCCAGCGTCAGATTTGGTAATGTCAATTAAATTATTGACCAATCTTAAAAGCCTGTAACTATTCTGCTTTAAAGTGCCGGTTCTTTTTTTTAAATTTATCTTGGCACCAAATTCTTTTTCATCCCACTCCATCAATTGTACAGTTGAAAAAATAAGATTTAGAGGTGTTTTTAGTTCATGTGATAGGTTTGCAAAGAATTCCGTTTTCATTTTTTCATTTTCAATATTTTTTACCAGCTGTTCGGATTTTTTCCGTTCTGTTATATCTTTTAGAACTACAAGGATTTCCGGTTCGTTTTTAGAACCTAAAAACATGCCGCCAATTTCTACATCAACAACAGTGCCATCCTTTTTAATGATTTGCTCTTCTACATACCCTACTTCTTCATTTTCAAGAAGAGAATTTATTCTTGAAATAATTTCTTCTTTAAATTTTGTTGGAACAAAACGCCAAATGGATTCACCCACCATATCTTCTGCTGACTGGATATCGGTAAGTTTTAATACCGCATCATTGACATAAGTTATTTTATCTCCCTTATGAACCACAATTCCTACAGGTAATAACTCTAATAAACGTTTATATTGATTTTTACTTTTTCTTAGATGATTAATAAAATATACATGAATGATCAGCATTATTGCAATTATTATCAATAAATGCATCGTCAAAATTCCTCCAATGCTAGTGATAATATATAGATTTCTTCATATTTTGACGAAACTCCTCTTTTGCCCTATAAAAACATAAATTATGACAAAATACAAGTTTTTCTATTCTAACGATTGATGTTATCACCGGTTCAATATACACCTTTATTATTGTTGTCTCATATAGTGATATCGTGAGATTCTAATATTAAATTTGGAGGTAAAATTATGTTATCTAATCAATCATTTGTGAAGCAATCGTTAGATATCAACTTATTTTTCTTGCGTATATTAAAAGAACATGCTTTGTTTATTGAAGCATCGCTGCCATCTAAAAATGCTATTTTGGCAGAGCAGTCGCGTATGTTTAACAGAACTTTTGAAAATCTTCTCAATGAAGCAGTCAACATATCTTATGGCATTGTATCTCCTAGTGATGCAATCGTAACAAAGTATACTTATGATGCTGAAAAAGCGACTTCATTTCTTACCGGCATACCCATCAATACAAATATTACTCAAGCAGAGATATATCTTAATCATCCATACAACCAAGTCCCAACCAATCCAATGATAGTAGATTATGTATATAACCTGAATAATAGAGCCATACAAGCAGCTGAAAATATTGTTAAGTTTAAAACTTTTATATTGGAAAATGTTTTGTCATGCAGATTATTTACTTCTAATTACCCATTACTTATGGAACATATTACTAGGGAAGCTGCATTTTATGTAGATTTACTTATGAAATTACAAACCAGAACGACTCTTGATGTTTTAAAAGATGCTGTGAAGCAAGAAGCATTTTGGAATCAAATTATGGCTGAACATTCTAAATTCATGCGAGGTTTGTTAGATCCTTTAGAAGAAACATTATTTGATATTGCTAATAAATTTGGATATGAATTTGATGAATTAACAGCTGATGCATTACAAGCAGCAGATGAAATATCTATGCTTCCTAAAGTCACTAAAGATAGTAAAGAAGCTGCTAAAAGATTAAAAGATTTCAAATCACAAGGAACAGAAGGACTGATAGCCTGTAACATAAAATCAATTATACTACCATTACTAGGCGATCACGTTTTACGAGAAGCAAATCATTATCTCATCTTACTAAGTGAATATGAAGAAAAGATTTAAGGATTAAAGTTTTAAGAATACAAGTAAGTACTAGAAAAATGAATGCAGGTGTATGAATATTCGTTTTTTTGTGTTCATTTGGTCAGAAAATTTAGGTGGCAGATGGGCTATAAAAGTCGTGAACAAACAGGACGTTTGTTAGC
>JAKSCF010000491.1 GCA_022360735.1 Clostridia bacterium | reverse complement strand
TAGTGGAACAATAGTAAAACGATAGTAAAACAATAGTGGAACCATCGTTCAACCATTGTTTAACCACTGTTCAACCATTGTTCAACCATTGTTCAACCATTGTTCAACTACAAATAAGGGAGTGCTAAATGAATGAGTGAAGCTAAAAATAAAAGAAATTCAAGATCAAATTCTAAAACTAAATCAACTTCAAGGAAAAAACCTGTGCGAGACACACGTGAAAACCCTGTTTCAGAAGATAAGGGTCCAAAAGCGCCTAGCAAACTAAGGAATGAGATAACAGCTTTAATTGTGATAGCTTGCGGTATTTTCTTATTGATTTCTTTTCATAGCGAAGCTGTAGGGCGTGTCGGCGTATTTTTTGAAAGTATTTTAAAGGGGTGCTTTGCAAGTTCTGCATTTATACTACCTTATTATTTATTAGGATATGGTATATTACTGCTGATTGGTAAAATACAGAATGTTGGTAAAAAGTCCGTCATATTTCTTTCATTAGTATTTCTAGCATTAATCATGATGAATTCAATTCGTTTTTATGATGAGTTAGCTGAATACAGCTTATCTATGGACATGGTAAAGGCAATGTATAATCATGGGATTGCTTTAGATGGCGGCGGCATAGTAGGTGGATTACTATGTGTTATTTTTATCAATTGGTTTGGGGAGCCGGGAACTTATATTTTTGCCATTACGATATTGATTATCAGCTTAATATTATTAACAGGCACGCCCATCAGTACATTCATAACAAGCCTAAAAGAAAAAAACAAATTAATCACAGAAACGGCTGCTGAAAAGATGGTGATTAAAGATGATTTACAAGAAGAACAAATCCATGGACGAGAGCAGCAAAAACAAGAATCCGGCGACTATAATCAAAAGCAAATTAAGATCATTGATTATATGAAAGATGAGCAGCTGTTTAATAAAAAAGAAGTATCGGTTAAAAGTATCGCTGAGCAGGAAGGGCAAGCTGAAAGTGTCAATTCTGTTAAAGAAGCGAAAGAAAAGAAAAAAAATGTTGATTTGCCTAAACCGGAAGTTGAAAATATTAAAATTAATTTGGCACCTGATCCCGATGAAAACTATCAGCTGCCAAAATTGGATTTATTAAATAAACTTAAAAGCAAGAGGCATAATACATATGATAGAGATAATCTGGTGGCAAAAGCAGAAAAGCTTGAAGAAACGCTGCATAATTTTGGTGTAAAGGCTAAAGTTTTGGAAGTCAGCAAAGGTCCAACCGTAACACGATATGAGATTCAACCCAGTCCCGGCGTTAAGGTCAGCAGTATTGTTAGACTTTCTGATGATATTGCATTGAATTTAGAAGCATCTAGTATTCGAATGGAAGCGCCTATACCTGGAAAAGCGGCTGTAGGTATTGAAATTCAAAATGATGCTAATACACCGGTTACTTTAAGAGAAGTATTAGAAAGCAGTGCATTTAAAAAGCATCCGTCCAAGATCACTTTTGCAGTAGGAAAGGATATTTCTGGGAATCCTATGGTGACGGATTTGGGAAAAATGCCCCACTTGTTAATAGCAGGTGCAACCGGGTCCGGTAAAAGCGTATGTATCAATAGCATTATTATCAGTATTTTATATAAAGCACGCCCTGAAGAAGTTAAGCTGCTTCTAATCGATCCCAAGGTTGTTGAGTTGAATGTATTTAACGGCATTCCGCATTTGCTTATTCCCGTTGTCACAGACCCTGGAAAAGCGGCTGCTGCCTTGAATTGGGCAGTTCAAGAGATGACCAATCGATATAAAGCATTTGCAGAAGAAAGTGTAAGAGACTTAGAGTCTTACAATAAAAAGATGGCAAAGGCAGGAAAAGATTCTATGCCGCAGGTTGTTATTGTCATTGATGAATTAGCAGATCTGATGATGGCTTCTCCTGCACAAGTTGAGGAAGCGATTTGCAGATTAGCTCAAATGGCGAGAGCAGCAGGTATGCACTTAATCGTTGCAACTCAAAGACCATCTGTGGATGTTATAACAGGTGTTATCAAAGCGAATGTTCCTTCAAGAATAGCCTTTGCGGTATCCTCAATGGTGGATTCAAGAACCATTTTAGATATGGGAGGGGCAGAAAAGCTACTTGGCCGTGGGGATATGTTATTTTATCCTTCAGGGATGTCAAAGCCTACCCGAATACAGGGTTCATTAATTATGGATCATGAAGTGGAAAGGGTTATTCAATTTGTAAAAGATCAAACCAATACGAACAATTATTCTGAAGAGATTATTGATACCATCGAATCCGGTAAAGTCGATATGTCTTCCAATGAAGCAGATTCACTTCTAAAAGAAGCCATTGATCTGGTGGTTTCCGCTGAACAGGCGTCAGTTTCTATGCTTCAAAGACGATTTAGAATTGGTTATAATCGTGCGGCAAGATTAATGGATGAAATGGAAGAGAGAGGTATAGTCGGCGCACATGAAGGCAGTAAACCGAGAAGAGTGCTGTTAACAAAAGAAGAACTCGAGGAACTATCCAATGAAAAGGAATAACTTCGTTGGTAAGATTGTTGAAATTGAATACAGATGTATAAACATTCCTTTTGAGTTCCAATTTGGAGAAAATATGGCCTAATCTACAATATAAAAGTCTAACCGCAAATAACCGCCGTCCATGGCTTAGATTTGCTGACAGACGTCCTGTCTGTCCACGACTTTTATATTGTATCTTAAACCTATATTTTCTTTCCAAATTTCCACAAGAAACTCACATTTATACATCTGCATTCAATTGCCGAATTTTTATGCTGTCAAGAAATAAAGGAGCAAAACATGAAAGTATATATAGAAACATTAGGATGTCCAAAAAATACAGTGGACTCTGAGTCCGTAGCAAATATAATGGAAGCGTATGGGCATCAGTTGGTTTTTAACCCTGATGAAGCAGAAGTCATTATGGTTAATACCTGTGGTTTTATTAATGATGCCAAGCAAGAGTCCATTGATACCATTTTAGAGATGGCAGCATATAAGAATCATAGATGTGAGCTGCTTATGGTATCAGGGTGTTTGAGTCAACGCTATGGTCAGGAATTATTTGATGAATTGCCTGAAGTGGATGCTATGATTGGTGTCAATGACTATCACAATATTAACCAAGTGATTGAAGATACACTAAAAAAGAAACGGATATTAACCATTAGTCCATATAATCATCAATCTTTTTTGGATATGGGGCAAACCATAATGACGCCCAATTATACGACGTATCTCAAAATTGCAGAAGGGTGCGATAATCGCTGTTCTTATTGCAGTATACCATTTATTCGCGGAGCTTATAGGAGCAGGCCTTTTGAAGACATTTTAAATGAAGCAAATCATTTAGCGGAGCAGGGGTGTAAAGAGATTACTTTAGTTGCTCAAGATACGACGAACTATGGTATTGATTTATACCAATCTCATCGATTACCTGAACTGGTTAGGGAGATGTCCAAAATAGAGTCGATTAACTGGATTAGATTGATGTACTGTTATCCGCATTTAATAACGGAAGATCTAATAAGAGCTATAAAAGAAACCGACAAGGTATGTAACTATATGGATATTCCTTTACAGCATTGTAATAATCGTTTGTTAAAGGCCATGAACAGAAAAGCGACAAAAGAGCAGAGCATAGAAGCCATACAAAATTTAAGGAAAGCCATACCGGATATACATATTCGTACGACACTTATCGTTGGACTGCCGGGAGAAACTGAAGAAGAATTTCAAGAGCTTGTCCGATTTGTGAAAGACATGAGATTTGAGAGAATGGGTGTTTTTACTTACTCCCCAGAAGAAGGTACTTCGGCGTATTCAATGGCTGATCAAATCGACGAAGAAATTAAAGAAATGAGAAGAGATACATTAATGCAGTTACAGCAATCTATTTCTGAAGAAATCAACCAATCTAAAATTGGTGAAATTTATACTGTGCTTGTTGAGGAAAAAGTCGATGAAGAAGATGTATATATAGGGAGAACTCAATATGATGCGTTAGAAATAGATAATGCTGTTATCTTTAAATCCAATGAGATTCTAAGACCTGGGACATTTGTAGATCTCAAAATCATTGATGCGGTAGAGTATGATTTGATAGGAGAGTGTGTAAATGAACTTACCCAATAAATTAACCTTATTAAGAATTCTGCTGATTCCTGTTTTTGTTGTGATATTGCTTTATAGATTATATTACTATGCAGCAGCTGTATTTCTTATTGCATCGGCTACGGATGCATTAGACGGATATATAGCAAGAAAATATAATCTTATCACCAATTTCGGCAAATTGATGGACCCTTTGGCCGATAAGCTTTTGGTGACGTCAGCTTTAGTGTGTTTAGTAGAGCTGGGAGATATTCCGGCGTGGATGGTTATTGTCATTCTATCCAGAGAATTTACAATCAGTATTTTAAGAGCTGTTGCTTCAAGTGCCGGTAAAGTCATAGCGGCAAGTAAGTGGGGTAAGGCAAAGACCATTACGCAAATGATAGCAATTATTAGTATATTACTTAAGAATTATCCATTCGAGTTAGTGCATTTCCCATTTGATCGTATCGCATTATGGGTTGCAGTTTTAATGACTGTTATTTCAGGATTGGATTATGTTTTAAAAAATAAAGAATTGTTTAAGGGGGAACAGTAATGAATTGTGCTTTAGTCAGTGTAGGAACA
Organism: Clostridia bacterium; assembly: GCA_022360735.1. The sequence continues at coordinate 1,479 of JAKSCF010000491.1, read as the reverse complement.
GAACTACTTTTTGGTCAGACCACCAATACCAATGTGGTTTATTTATCTCAGCAATTAAACCAGCTGGGTATTAATGTATTATACCATTTTACAGTGGGTGACAATCCTAATAGATTAAAAGAAATACTGAATTATGCTTTTAAAGATAATGATCTAATTATTACAACCGGAGGTTTAGGACCTACTCAGGATGATTTAACCAAGGAAATAGTTGCAGAGGTTTTAGGCGATGAATTGATACTGCATCAACCGTCTTATGATCGAATCGATGATTTTTTTAAATGTCTCAAACGAAATATGACAAGTAATAATGCCAAACAAGCATACTTGCCTGAACATGCAGAGGTGTTTCAAAATGACATAGGAACAGCACCGGGCTTTGCATTAGAAAAAAATGGCAAAATTGCAATTTGTATGCCCGGCCCTCCCAGAGAAATGAAACATATGTATGAACATTATGCAACTAAGTATCTGGAAAAAAAATCATCTTATGTGATTCATTCTAAGATGATAAGATTTTTTGGTATCGGCGAATCTTCTTTGGAGAATGAACTGAATGATCTCATTTCCTCTCAGACAGATCCTACATTAGCGACATATGCTAAAGTTGGTGAAGTGAGCCTTAGGGTTACTTCAAGAAAAAAGACATTGACAGAAGCGAAAAATGCTGTGGATGAATTATGTGGTGAGATTACTAAAAGATTAGGAGATTATATCTATAGTTATAATGATGAAGAGTTAATTGAGGTGGTGACAAAGAAGCTGTTTAAATACAATCTCAGTATTTCTGCGGCAGAGTCCTGCACAGGGGGCGGTTTTTCTTATAAAATAACTGATATTCCGGGGATATCTAAAGTATTTGATAGAGGCATGGTGACTTACAGTAATACTGCAAAAATGGATGCGTTAGGTGTCAAACAAGAAACACTCACTAAATATGGAGCTGTCAGCGAAGAGACGGCCATTGAAATGGTAAAAGGCTTAAAGGAGAAGACACAAAGCAGAATCTGCATGTCTGTTACAGGAATAGCAGGTCCCGGAGGAGGGACAGAAGAAAAACCTGTAGGGTTAATCTATATTGCAGCTGCGTTTGATGATGCGATACACTGTAAAAAATTTCAATCCATACATTCCGATAGAAGTTGGAATCGGAATTTTACGGTTTTATTGATGTTGAATATGATTAATAAGTTAATTGAAGAGAAGTTTGGGAAATAACAATTTGATGTAAGCTTCACTCATTAGAATTGGCAAAAATGGTCAATATATAATGATACTCTTGCATTATGATTTATGTTGAGAGACATTAGGTATAAAATTTTCATTACGAAATAAACAAAGAGAGATTATTTTAAATATTTTAGAGTATGACGGGCAGTGCCCTAAACCTTTGCTAAGTATTGCAAACTCTTTGGTTTTAATTACGTTGCACTTCATTAAAACTAGTATTTCTCCATTACAAATTATATACCAAATATC
>JAKSCF010000645.1 GCA_022360735.1 Clostridia bacterium | reverse complement strand
AGTAGATGACTGTAAAAAAGCAGGCTTTGAAAGTGTGGTTTTTACCTTTAAGAATCACCCTAAAAACTTATCGGATTCAAAAAAAGTGAAACAAATCGTTTCCTGGGAAGAAAAAGTGAAAATTATTGAATCTTTAGGCGCTGATTATCTCGTAGCTATAGAGTTTGATAACCAATTACGAAAAATGTCAGCTGAAGATTTTATTATAAATATATTAATAGGTCGATTGAATATGAAGGCTGCATACTGTGGATTTCATTACCGTTTCGGATATAAAGCATTGGGTACAACAGATCTGTTAGAAGAGATGGGTAAACAATATGGCTACTCCCTTAATATTTTAGAACCTGTAGAAGTGCAGGATAACCTAGTAAGCAGTACAAGAATTAGACAATTAATTGCAGATGGTGAAATGGAAGCATGCAATCAGTTACTGGGAAGGCAGTATGCTTTAGAAGGTGAAGTTGTTTATGGGAAACAGATTGGAACGCAAATAGGTTTTCCAACAGCCAATATTTTAATTGATGAAACTCGAATAATTCCACCAAACGGTGTATATATTACCAAGTGTTTTGTTAATAATAAGGAATGGAACAGTATTACAAACATTGGCTGCAAGCCCACAGTAGGAGGAGAGCAGCGACTAATAGAAACAAATATTATCAATTTCGATGAAAATATTTATAATCAAAATATTAGAATTGAGTTCTATAAAAAAATTAGAGGTGAATCAAAATTTAAGGATGTTAACGCCTTAAAAGAACAAATTGCTTTGGATGTTGACGCTGTTAAAACGTATCATCATATTAAATAATATTTACAATGACGTTTTTATATGGTAAAATATAGCGTCAGTGAAACCATCTGCTATGTATGACGATTCTCCGCCGTCTTACTTGGCTTATGGGGATAATTAAGAAGGAGGTGAACATGAGAATGACTAAAGAAAAGAAAGTTGAAATCATTAATGAATTTAAAACTCATGAAGGAGATACCGGTTCTCCTGAAGTTCAAGTAGCACTACTTACTTACAGAATTAATGAGTTGAATGAGCATCTTAAGGTTCATAAAAAGGATCATCATTCAAGAAGAGGTCTATTAAAAATGGTTGGTCAAAGAAGAAATTTGTTGAACTATTTGATAGACAAAGACATCGAAAGATACAGAAGTATCATTAAACGTCTAGGACTAAGAAAATAAAAATTAAAGCCGGGGGGACTTAGTTCCCCCTATATTTGTACAAAAAAACATTTATTAAAGAAAAAGTTGGGTTTGGGGTCAGGCTTGAAAAATTAACTTATTCTCTTACTTGAGTAGGTTAACTTGTCAAGCCAGACCCACTGAAATGATTAAATGGAGGTAGGAAATGGATACAAAAGTTTTTACTAGAGAAATTGGCGGACGAATGATGCACATTGAAACAGGAAAAGTTGCACAACTTGCCAGTGGGGCAGCTATGATAAAATATGGCGACACTGTTGTTTTAGCCACTGCTGTTGCATCTTCTGAGCCAAAAGAGAATATTGATTTTTTTCCTTTGAGTGTAGATTATGAAGAAAGAATGTATGCAGTAGGAAAAATACCAGGTGGATTTATAAAAAGAGAAGGCAGACCAACTGAGAAAGCAATCTTGAGTGCCAGGCTTATAGATAGACCTATAAGACCGCTTTTTCCAAAAGGATATTACAATGATGTACAAGTTGTTACAACCGTTATGTCGGTAGATGCAGATTGCTCACCTGAAATTGTAGCTATGATAGGGTCTTCTATTGCACTTTCTATATCTGATATACCTTTCCAAGGTCCAACAGGATCTGTTTTAGTTGGAATGGTTGATGGTGAATTTGTCGTGAACCCTACACTCAATCAGAGAGAAAAAAGCCAATTACACTTGGTAGTTTCCGGAACAAAGGATGCCATTATGATGGTAGAAGCAGGTGCTAACGAATTGACTGAAGCACAAATGTTAGATGCCATTATGTTTGCTCATGAAGAAATTAAAAAAATCATTGAGTTCATAGAAGAAGTAGTCGCTGAAGTAGGTAAAGAGAAGAAAGAAGTGAATCTCTATGAAGTAGACGGGCAAATCGAAGAAGAAGTAAGAAGCTATGTGACTGAGAAAATGAAAGCTGCTATTTTTACAGAAGATAAGCAAGAGCGTTTAGACAACATGGATCAAGTAAAAGCAGATGCTTTTGAATACTTTGAAGAAAAATATCCTGACGATATGAAAGATGTTGATAAAGTAATCTACTCCATCACTAAAGAATTGGTTAGAGGTATGATTACCAATGAAAAAATAAGACCGGATAATAGAGAGCCGGAAGAAATTAGACCGATTTGGTGTGAAACATCCGTGCTGCCCAGAACCCATGGAACAGGTTTATTTACGAGAGGTCAAACTCAAGCTTTAACCATAGCTACATTGGGGGCTATTGGAGATGCACAAACTTTGGATGGATTAAGTGAGGAAGAAGAAGAAAAACGTTACATGCATCATTATAATTTCCCACCTTACAGTGTTGGGGAGGCCCGTTTTATGAGAGGCCCGGGAAGAAGGGAAATCGGACATGGAGCGTTAGCGGAAAGGGCGTTAGTACCGGTTATTCCAGATGAAAAAGAGTTTCCGTATACCATAAGGCTGGTATCAGAAGTATTGAGCTCAAACGGAAGTACATCTCAAGCATCTGTTTGTGGAAGTACGCTGGCATTAATGGACGCCGGAGTACCTATTAAATCTCCTGTAGCCGGAATTGCTATGGGTCTTATTAAAGAAGATGCAAAAGTAACCATTCTAAGTGATATTCAAGGAATGGAAGACTTTTTAGGTGATATGGACTTCAAAGTAGCCGGAACCAGCGAAGGCATTACAGCTATACAGATGGATATTAAAATTAATGGTATTGATAAAGAGATCTTACAAAATGCGCTGGAGCAAGCAAGAAAAGGCAGATTACATATTCTGGGTAAAATGCTTGAGGTCATTAGTGAACCTAAGAAGGAATTGTCACCGTATGCCCCTAGAATTCTAAATATTACAATTGATCCGGAAAAGATCAGAGATGTCATTGGACCTGGCGGAAAAACCATTAATCGCATCATAGATGAAACCGGCGTAAAAATTGATATTGAAGATGATGGTACGGTATTTGTAACAGCTAAGGATATGGAATCCGGAAATAAAGCCTTGGAAGAAATTAATAAAATAACCAAAAATCCTGAACCTGGAGATATTTTTATGGGTAAGGTCACTCGTATTATGACCTTCGGAGCGTTTGTGGAAATACTTCCGGGTAAAGAAGGTTTGCTTCATATCTCTAAAATTGCTCACGAAAAAATAGCAAAAGTTGAAGATGTCCTAAAAAGTGGCGACGAAGTTATGGTTAAGGTATTGGAAATAGATAATCAAGGCAGGATTAACTTATCCAGAAAAGACCTGATTGAAAGAGATACTACCCAAAAAACAGAAAAGCAAGAAGTCAGAGAAAGAAGAGACTCAAACGGTCAAAGAAAAGACAATAGGAAAGACAACAGAAACAACAGGCCAAATAATGGCGAAAGAAAAAGAAAACCAAAAGAAGAGACTCAGAAGGTCAAGCCTCAAGAGACCGTTGAAAAGAAGCCTGAGGTAGAAGCTCAAAAAGTGGAAGAACCAAGTGAACCAAAAGAAGAAAAGAAAAAAAGAAGGTTCTTTTTCTAAAAGTCAATCCATATAAATAAGAAGGTTTTGCATAAGCAGAGTCTTCTTTTTTTATGAGTTTAAATATAATATTGTGCAATATAGTTACTACACACGGCTTAAATGCATAAATTATAGTAGGGAAAGATGGATAATGATGATATTAAGTAACCATATACCTGAATGATACTAAATTGCATATTATTTTATTACAGTGCAGCAACCTATTTTCAAGTAGCACATTGGCATAATTTGGATTATAATAGTGTGCGCATTCATTTCTTTGGATAATGAAAGTCTTTTCTCATATGCAAATTAGTATGAACCATAATATGAGGAGATGGATATGTGTAAAGAAAAAAGCAAACAATATATTATGATTATTCATAATAATACAAAAAAATCTCGTGAAATTGCTAAAGAGCTATCAGAAGGCATAAAAGAACAAGGCGCTTTATACTTGATTCAAGAGGAAAAATTGCCGAGTGTTGAAACAGAAGATAATAGTGAAAATGATCAGGATGCTAATATTGATAGTGCTCAAGTTACT
>JAKSCF010000342.1 GCA_022360735.1 Clostridia bacterium | reverse complement strand
TTTTCTTCAATATCTTTTTTGAGTTCTACTGCTCTTTCTGATTCAGGAAATATGGAATTCAAAACGATAATAAAAGGTTTATTGAGTTCCTTAAGTTCTTTTACGACTCTTTCTTCAGCTTGAATATAGTTGTTTCTTTCAATTTCAGCAATTGATCCGTCGGTTGTAATCAATAAGCCAATAGTGGAATGATCGGCAATTACTTTTTTTGTTCCTATTTCAGCTGCTTCTTCAAACGGAATATCTGAATTTGACCATGGTGTATTGACCATTCTTGGCTTTCCGTCTTCCATATGTCCAAGTGCTCCAGGTACCATATATCCTACACAATCAACAAGGCGAACCTTGAGCTTTGAATTTTCAGACAATGTTACTTCTACAGCCTCATTAGGCACAAATTTAGGCTCAGTTGTCATGATTGTTTTTCCAGCCCCGCTTTGGGGCATTTCATCTTTTACTCTCTCTTTTGCATATACGTTTTCTACGTTTGGAATGACTAATAAATCCATGAATCTTTTAATAAAAGTAGACTTTCCCGTACGGACAGGTCCTACTACTCCTATGTAGATGTCTCCATCGGTTCTTTCTGCAATGCTTTCATATATATTTAGGTGATCCATTCTAAACCTCCTTTTCAAATGAGTTTTTAACATTACATCTTATGAATCATTTGACTTTAATATTCTTGAAATCAATAAAAAAGTCTGTCCTTTTTGGACAGACTTAAAACATTTTATACATGCCACTCTATATTTTCCGCTGTTTGCTCAATTTCGTGTTTCTTTTGCCTTGTCATGAGTTTTTCAACCGAGGTCCTAACATCTCCTCCAAGGTTAAACAAATGATATAGTTCTTCAGTTATGGGCATCTCAACATCATATTTTTTAGAGAGTCGATAAGCTGCATCTGTGGCATACATCCCTTCTACAACCATACCAATTTCTTTTACTGCATCCTCCGGCTTCATCCCTTGACCAATCAAAATACCGCACCTTCTGTTTCTGCTATGCATACTGGTACACGTAACGATTAAATCCCCAATGCCTGTTAGTCCGGAAAAAGTACTTTCGTATGCACCCATTTTGGTACCCAGTCTGGATATTTCCACAATCCCTCGAGTCATTAGTGCTGCTTTGGCATTATCGCCATACCCTAATCCGTCGCTTATACCCGCACCTAAAGCAATAATATTCTTAAGGGCACCTCCCAGTTCGACACCTATAACATCCGGATTGGTATATATTCTTAATGAAGGTGACATAAATAAATCCTGGATGATCTCCGCCGTCTTTTGGCTGTGAGAAGCTGCTACCAAAGTAGTGGGCAGCCCGTTACTCACTTCTTCAGCATGAGAAGGACCTGATAAAACCACATACGGATTATCCGGCAGCACTTCTTCAACGACTTGAGATATAGGAAGAAGCGTGTCTTTTTCTATTCCTTTTGCCGTATTAACAATAATACTATCTTTTTTTACGTAATCTCTCACACTATTCAATACCTGTCTAACACTCTGAGATGCAGTTGATACAATGATAACCTCAGCATCACCGACAGCCTCCGATACGTTGTTCGTCACCTCTATATCATCCGGCAGTGTAATATTGGGTAAATATTTTGTGTTTTCTCTTTTTAGATTAATGGCATTTATTTGTTCCTTGTTCCTTCCCCAAAGTTTCACCGGATTATTATTTTTGGATAAGGCTATAGCCAATGCTGTCCCCCAACTTCCAGAGCCTAATACACAACATATTGACATAAATATCATCCTTTCAAAAGAAATGAATAAATAATTATTAATTAAGATATCTTAACAAGATATCTTCTCTATTTATTAAAGCTGATTTTAGACTCATTACCATTGAGGAGTCTTTTAATGTTGCTTCTGTGCGTATATATAACAATAACGGCCATACACAATGCCCATATAAAATAAGTTTCATTATAAAAATAAATCACTATGGGCAGAAGAACTGCTCCACAAATAGAGCCTAAAGATACAAATCGAGTTATGACAATAAGCACAACCCCTATGCCTAAACAAACAAAAGCAGGGATTGGAACGGTTGCAAAAATAACTCCTATTCCGGTAGCAATTCCTTTTCCGCCTCTAAATCCAAACAAAGCAGGCCAGATATGCCCTAAAATTGCAGCTAACCCGCAAATCATTGCAAGGGTTTCATTTCCAAAAAATCTTCCTATGAGCACAGCTATAACACCTTTTAACACATCACATACCAGAGTTGCGGCTGCCGCTTTTTTTCCCAATGTTCGCAGTACATTAGTGGTCCCTGCATTACCGCTGCCATGGTCTCTGATATCAATACCTGCCGTTACTTTTCCTATAAGAATAGCAGAAGAAACATTACCTATGAAATAACTGATAACAACCCATATAATATTAGCGATCATTTTTCTCCCCCTTTTCTCGGTATACTATTTTAATAGAGGTGCCTTCAAATCCAAACCCTTCTCTAATTTTATTTTCAAGGTATCTGGAATAAGAGAAGTGTGTTAGCTCTCTTGAGTTAACGAATATTGCAAATAAAGGCGGCTGAATGCCTACTTGTGATCCATAGTATATTTTTAGTCGTTTTCCTTTGTCCGATGGCGGTTGATTCAGCATAATGGCTTCAGATATTAAATCGTTTAGCTGCCCCGTAGAAACACGCAGCGAGCACTGATTGGCTACATATTTTACCATTGGGAGCACCTTATTAAGCCTTTGCTTTGTAAGAGCAGAAATAAATAGGATAGGGGCATATAGCATAAAGGATAACTCATTTCTGATTTGTTTGATAAATTCATTATGGGTTTTAGTTTCCTTTTCTATCGCATCCCATTTATTGACAACAACAACAATACCTTTACCCGATTCATGAGCAATTCCTGCTATTTTTTTATCTTGTTCCGTTACACCTTGCTCAGCATCTATCATTAATAAGCAGACATTAGAACGTTCAATAGCACTAACCGCTCTTAAAACACTGTACCGCTCAATATTTTCTAAAACCTTACTTTTTCTTCTTATGCCCGCAGTATCGATCAATACATATTTGTCTTCGCCATCTGTAAATGGTGTATCAATTGAATCGCGAGTGGTTCCTGCGATATCGCTTACAATAACGCGTTCTTCTCCCAAGATGGCATTAATAAGAGATGACTTGCCAACATTGGGTTTTCCAATAATAGCTATTTTTATAGAATCATCATCTTCTTCAAAATGCTCTGCACTAGGGAATCTATTAATGATTTCATCTAACAAATCTCCTAACCCTAACATGTTGGCAGATGAGATGGGAATAGGTTCTCCCAAACCCAATTCATAAAAATCATAGTAATTCTCCGGTAATTCCTTGCCGTCTACTTTATTGACGGTCAGCAAAATTTCTTTACCTGTTTTCATCAGCATGGAAGCCACTTCAATATCTGCAGCTGTTATCCCGCCTTTAGCATCCACCATAAACACAATAACGTCTGCAGTCTCAATAGCAATCTGCGCCTGATTTCTCATCTGAGACAATATAATATCATCTGAATCCGGCTCAATCCCGCCTGTATCAATTAGAACAAACTCCCGCCCGCTCCATTCGCTTTCAGCATAAATTCGATCACGGGTAACGCCGGGTGTATCCTCTACAATGGATATACGCTTACCAACAATTTTATTAAAAAAGGTTGACTTACCCACATTAGGTCGTCCAACCACTGCTACAATAGGCTTGCTCATTTCTTTCCCCCATTCCAAGGTTAATATATCTGAATATGTATATTTTTTGCCTCTTAATTTTACTTGCTGAACGACGTATTATTTGCTACAGGAGATATTTGGTATATAATTTCGAATACATCCACTTATGCCTGCTCTATGGTATCATTTTTTCAAGCGCCGTGTCAATCGTAAAACTGTTAAA
>JAKSCF010000416.1 GCA_022360735.1 Clostridia bacterium | reverse complement strand
CTTTCTTTAAAAGGAGTAAGCTGGAGATATCTTTATACCGGTTATCTGTATCCGGAAAATGCCTGCCAATATCCCCTAAAGCACATGCACCCAATAATGCATCCATAATGGCATGAATTAAAACATCTGCATCCGAGTGTCCCAGGAGACCTGTTGGATGGTCTATTTGCACACCTCCCAAAATGAGTTTTCTTCCCTCTACTAATCGGTGCACATCATATCCTATGCCTATTCTCATTTTTAATTCTCCTTTCATTTAATTAAGTCTTGATGAACGAATACATATTATTAGCTAAAAGAGATGTTTGGTATCTATTCGCTCATTTTACTCCATCATATCACTAATGCCGAATAAATAAAATAGGAAAAACCTCCTCAGTATTTTATAGGGATTGCTGAGGAGGCTTTTATTATATCCACAATATGGCCATTATGATTTTATAAATGTATTGACTTCATCTCGATAAGGCAGTGACGCTTGTGCACCAAGTTTTGTAGTGGTTAGAGCACCTGCAGCATTGGCAAACTTTAGTGCGTCTTCAAGAGACATATCTTCACTAAGTCCAACAGCCAAGGCTGCATTAAAAGAGTCTCCTGCTGCGGTACTGTCAATGGCATCGACTTGATATGGATTTGTATATACTTCGTTAGTATCATCCATATATAAGCTTCCCTTTTCACCTAAAGTAACGACAATGCTTTTAACGCCTTTTTTAAGCAGCTGTTTTGCACCTTCTTTAATATCGGTTGTTCTTGTAATCTCAGCCAATTCTGTTTCGTTGGGTGTCATAAGATCCAATCCTTTATAAACTTCTTCCGGCATTTCTGCAGCAGGTGCAGGGTTGAGTATCACTTTTCTATCCAAACTTTTAGAAAACCGGATGGCAGCCTTAACGGTTTCCATCGGTATTTCCAGTTGTATGATCACATAGTCTGCCTCTTCAATAATGCTTTTGTTTTTCATAAGCCAATCTTCATTCATTTCACTGTTAGCACCTGCAAAAACAACAATGGTATTGTTTCCGGTAACATCTACCGTTATCATGGCATTTCCTGAGGGTGTATCAACGGTTTTAATACCGTGAGCCTTTACACCCTCTGCCTCAAGTCTTCTGCAGAGCTCTTTCCCAGCAGAGTCATCCCCTACCGCCCCTATCATATAAACATCCGCTCCCAATCGTTTAGCAGCAACAGCTTGGTTGGCTCCTTTGCCACCTGCTGTCGTATAAAACTCATTGGCACGAATGGTTTCACCTTTTTGTGGAAGCTTATTAACTTTTGCTGAATAATCCATGTTAATACTTCCGATGACTACAATCTTCAACGATATCACTCCTTTTTGCCACAGATTCTCTGATTGCGAGTTTTGGCTGAAGTATAACCTCTTTCTGCTGGATTTCTTCACCATTCACCAGTTTAATTAATAGCTCAGCAGCTTCACATCCTATTTCATATTTGGGTTGAACGACAGTAGTTAGCTTAGGTGTTGTAAAGGTAGTCATTACGATATCATCATATCCGGTTATAGATATCTCTTGAGGGACTCTAATGCCTTTGTCTTTAAGTACTTCTAACGCCCCTAAAGCCATCAAATCATTGGCACATGCAACAGCAGTAAAACATTTTCCTGTCTTTAAAATCTCCGTCATACATGCCTTACCACTATTAATGCTATAATCTCCATCTTTTATCAACTCAAGGTCAATGGTAATACCTGCATCATTAAGAGCCTTTTTAAACCCTTTCAGCCTTTGCTCTGATGATGAATTGTATTTGGGTCCGGAAATATATGCAATACATCGATGTCCATTATTGATTAAGTATTCTACCATCTCATGCATTCCAAAGATATTGTTGGTATAAACCTTTGGAACATTAGATATATTGATGCTTCTATCCATAATCACAAACGGAATTTTGTTTTTGAGAAGCAGCTTAATATTTTTTTCTTTTCTTTTAACTACACTGGTGTATATAATTCCAGCAGCATTATTTTCTTTGAGTACCCTTATATAGGCTTCTTCTTTGTCACTATTTTTGTCCGAGTTACACAAGACAAGATTATATCCATAATGACTTGCTGTATCTTCTACACCTCTGACCAAATCAGGAAAAAAAGGATTTGAAATATCAGGTAAAATAAGTCCCAAAATGTTTGTTTTCTTTGTTACCATCCCTTGCGCAATTCTGCTTGGGTGGTAATTGGACTCTTTAATAATATTGAGTATCCTTTCTCTGGTCTCCGGACCAACCCCTTCACTCTTATTATTAATGACTCTGGATACAGTCGCTATGGAGACATTTGCTTTCTTAGCAATGTCTTTTATTGTCACATTCATTATTTACACACCCTCATAAGCTTTCCTCACAATCTCAGCAGTCCATTGGGCAAGTTGACTGATTTTCATTTCTTTTAAGCTTCTAACATAAGTATTTAGATTATCCCCTATAGGCTTCGTCCATTTATCTGTTATCTCATCGGGTCCATACATGATACCTAACGCCGTTGCGATTTGAGCTGCATTACAGTCCACGTCTTGGCCTTCCATTGCAATAATATGCATGGTTTCATCAAAATCACCATTGCCGTACCAAAGCGCAATCACTTCTGCTGCTGCATTTGGATAAGCATGTATCCAATTATATTTTTCATACTTTTTCTCGCATAGTACCCACGCCTCTTCCCAGCTATTATGTTGGATACACCTATCAAGGGCATAGGCTACTACAGAGTAATACTCACTGTCTTGAGGTATCATCTGTATGGATTCTTTCAGCACCTCTCGTATATTATTCTTTACAAAAGACAGAGAGACTAAAACTGCATTGAAAATCTCTCCAATAACACCATTATTATAATGAGATACGATGCCGTCTTCCCATGCAAGTTTGGCTGCTTTTTTAGGATTCCCGGGTGCTGCCATACCGCATACGGCACCTCTCATTTGGGCCCCTATCCATTCATAAAAAGGATTATTCAAATAGCCGCTTTCAGGTGGATAAATGCCTTGCCTGATATTTTTTAAGGCAATATCCTCTGCCGACCAGCCAAAGGGTATATAACCCACCCATTTTTCTGCAATATGTTTGGATAAGACGTTATATCCTTCTTTTTCAAAAGCCTTCAAAAAAGCAAGTTCAAATGTTAAGTCATCATTAAAGGTGTTTGGTTGACGAACATAGCTTCTGATTTCGGAAAAAGTATCTCTTAAATTTTTTGTTGTATAGCCCTCGATAGCAGTTCCAAGAGCTCCACCACATATCTGTGCCATCCAGCCCCAATATATTTTTTCTTCGTAATCTTTAGAAAAGACATCATAATCAACACTGTCTATAAAATTAACATTCTCTAAATACATGTCCCATGAATCATATTCCTTGTAATGCCAATAAGCTGCATTTGGATCTTTTTCAGCTTGGTTCAATGCATTAAGTATTCTACATGTAATTTGGTTTAATTCAATCATATCATTCCGATTATATGCGTCAAGACCCGTTTGGATGAGCTTTTCAGCTTCCGAAACCTTCCTGCCTCTATTCCCTACATCTTGAATAGCACCAATGATCAGTCTCTCCCTAGCACCGGACCCAGGTACTTCACTATACCATAAGAGCTTAATTTTTCTGTCTTCCTCTAACTCTAAGGCTTCTATCTGATCCCATGTTTGCTCTTCTTCCGTTAATATTTTGGGTATAGAGCCTTCCATCAGTTCTTTTTCCATTTCCCATGCCTTCATACTATGCCCCCTTTAATATTTTTGTCGAACAATTGTTCAACTATTGTTTCACTATGGTTTAGCTATTGTTCCACTACCGTTTAACTATCGTTTCAACCATCATATGACATCATCGCCTTTTTAAGAATGGATATAAACCTTTCTCTATCTATTTCTACACCGACATCTGCATTTGGAGCCTTTCCGGTTACATGATGAACATCTACCACTGTTTTTCCATTGGTAAATGTACCCTTAGTTTCTATATCAACATGATATGGCTTACATACCATCACCTCAGAATCTATGGCATAAGCCATTGCAAGGGGATCATGCATAACCGCACCTTCAAAGCCATTCATTTTGCAGAAGTCTAAATATCCTAATAATATTTTTGAAGCAGTTTTTGCTATTTTATTGTTATATCCACCAATCTCTTTAATTTCGTCAGGATAAACCAATGCTTTGTGTGTGACATCCAACCCTACCATGGTAATAGGAATACCGGACTCAAATACAATTTTAGCAGCATCTGAGTCTGCATAAATGTTGAATTCAGCAGCAGGTGCATCATTACCACAACCACAAGATCCACCCATTAAAATAATACGCTTAACTTTTTCTTTAACATCCGGATATTTTAAAATGGCCGTTGCTATATTGGTCAAAGGTCCTGTTGCAATAATTTGTAATTCCCTATTATATTTGCTCGCCTCTTGATAAATCATTTCATGAGCACTTAGCTTATCAGCGGCCTGCTGCGGCTCTGGCAGTACAATATCTCTTAAACCCGTTGTTCCATGTACATGTTCGGCTGTTACCAAGTCTTTGTACAAAGGTTTTGACGCTCCTTTTGCTACCGGTACATTTGCCCCTGCCAATTCAACAAGCTTCAGCGCATTTAAGGTTGTTTTATCTACCGATACATTTCCGGCTACCGGTGTAATTGCTTTTATATCAAAGTCTTGATTATTAAACATCATAAAAAGGGCTATGGCATCATCCAACCCAGGATCACAATCAATAATAATTGGTTTCTTACACATGAATATCTCCACCTTTACAGTTTATTTTTAGTGAAAATCATTGGTCATAATGCTTTAGGGATTTTATTAATAAATCAATAAACGCTTCTCTGTCAATGTCCAATACAACCTCTACATTCTTTTCTTTTTTCAATACATGATGCATATCCGCAACCGTTGCACCGGTAGTAAATTCACCTTTTGTTTCGATATCTACATGGCATTTCATGGTTTCAAATAAATCCGGATTAATCAAGTAGGCTACTGCGCAAGGATCGTGTAATGGGCTTCCTTCAAAGCCAAACTGCTTGTGAAAAAGTGCAAAGTAATCCAGTAACTCCGCAACCATTGTGGATACCTTACCGCCAATATTTCTGATTCTCTCAATATCTTCCATATAAACCAGTGCTTTATGTGTCACATCCAGCCCACACATGGTAATGGGAATACCTGAGTTATATACAATACTGGCCGCCTCAGGATCTACCAAAATATTAAATTCTGCCGCAGGCGTCCAATTACCACCAATACAAGCACCTCCCATTAGTGAGATTTGTTCTATGTTGCTTTTGACTTCAGGATGTGACAAAAGTAAAGTGGCTATATTGGTTAGCGGACCTGTTGGAATAAGGGTTACAGGTACATCACTTTTCTCTATAACATCCACCATAGCATCAATAGCATTGCGTTCACTCTTTTTCAAGGTTGGAGGCGGCAGTATAGGTCCATCCAATCCACTATCTCCGTGAACCTCCGGAGCAACAATCAAATCTCGAGAAAGCGGTTTTACAGCACCTGCGGCTACTTCCACTTCTATTCCCGCGAAGCTTAATACTCTTAATGCATTATTGGCAGTTTTATCAACCGTTTGGTTGCCTGCTACCGTCGTAACCAGCTTTACATCCAAATCTTCACTGGCAAAAGCCATCAGCAGTGCAATGGCATCATCGTGTCCCGGATCACAATCCATAATAATCGGTTTTTTACTCATATTATTTCCCCCTATTCTTTAAATACTTTTTAATCTGAGATTGTTTACTTGAAGAATATATAACCAATCCTAATACAGTTACAATATATGGTATCATTTGAACAAATTCAGTAGGCACTCTTAGGGATTGTAATGAATTGGATAACGCTTCTGCAGCACCAAATACGAAACATGCAACAGCAGTTCCTACAGGGTTGCTTCCGCCCATTGCTTCTGCTGCCAGTGCTATAAAACCTCGCCCCACCGTCATATTCTTAGAAAACCATGAAACGTATCCCATAGACATGTACGCACCACCAAAGCCTGCAAAAGCCCCACTGAGTATGAGTGCAATATATTTAATTTTAATAACACTAACGCCAACAGAATCTGCAGCATTTTCATTTTCACCAACAGCCCTTATTTGCAAGCCAAGAGGCGTTTTGAATACCAATATGTAAACCAGAAGAACCGATAATAGTGCCACGTATGTCAATACATTGTGCCCTGAAAATATATCTGAAACAACAGGTATCTGGCTGATAATCGGAATCTCTATTTTAGGAAGCACTAAGCTTTTTAAAGACGTGGATATCCCTTTATCTTGAGCAATCAGATATAATGCGAAAACCGTTCCGCCGCTGCCTATTAGGTTGATGGCAACGCCTGAAAGTATAATATTCGTCTTTAGGTTTAATGAAGCATATGCCATAAGCGCACCCGAAAGAGCACCCGCCAATACAGCGGCCAGTAGTCCAATTAAAGCACTCTGTGTCCCTGCACTTGCCACAACACCTGTAAGGGCTGCAATTAGCATAATCCCTTCTAATCCAATGTTGATAACACCTGCTTTATCAGAAATCAATGCTCCCATTGATGCAAAGATCAAAGGTGTTGTTACTCTAAGCACCGCATATCCAAAGCTTACAGAAAAAATAATTGCCAAAAATTTATCCATATCTTATTCCTCCCCTGCCTCAGAAATACTTGTTTTAGCTTCTTTATAGACCCATTTATGCTTGTATTTTGCCAGGAATCTTTCAGCTACAACCAAAACAATGATAATACCCTGTATCAAAGATACCACTTCATTTTGAACATCTGACATTCTTGCCATAATATCGGCACCAATTCTCAGATATGCAAGAAACAGCGCTGCAAAGGGAACATAAACAGGGTTATTTCTTGCTAAAATGGCAACAATAACGCCATCCCACCCAATATTGGGGAGTCCCTGCCAGGAAAATCTTTTGTACATGCCTAAAAGCTCCGTCGCACCGCCGACACCGGCAATAAAACCACCTAACAGCTGTGCATATAAAAATACTTTTAGGGTATTGATGCCTGAGTATTCGGCAAAGCGGCTGTTTTGCCCTGTCACTCTTAACGCATACCCCCATTTGCTTCTGAACATAAAGTAATAGGTCGCCACAACAAATAAAATGGCTATAAAAAGACCAAAGTGAATGCGTGTTCTTGGAATGATATTGAGTAACAGAACACTCTTGGGTAATCTTTCAGAAACCATAGCACCTGCATTAACATCCCTAAAGAAATAATTAATAACATAAAGCCCCATATAAAGTGCAATATAATTAAACATCAGAGAAGATACCAATTCGGACGCATTCCACTTTACTTTCAAATAAGCAGGGATTCCTGTAATTAAAGTTCCAAGTATCCCCCCAGCCAGCATAGCAATCATAGGATGTATCACTATGGGCAGGTCAATTAATAATGAAATTGCTGCTGCTGCTACAGCTCCGGCGAAAAAAGCACCTTCTGCTGCTAAGTTAAACTGTTCTGCACTGAACATAATACTAACTGCTAAACCGGTGAATATCAGCGGAATGGTCATCTCGATGACATTGCCTATGTGCCTCATACTGTCAATGGGTCCTATAAGAAATTCCTTTAAGGCATAGGCCGGTTCTTTGCTGACCAGGAGTATGATGACCAATGAAAATACAAGGGCGATTAGAATAACAACGGATGTTCGGATCCACTCAAAATTAAGTTTAATTTTATCCTTCTTCATAAATTGCCCTCCTAACCATCTCATCATTTTGTCTCTTAAGACCTAACATATAGAGACCCAGTTCCTCTTCGGAAAGGGTTGTTATGTCTTCAAAATATGCATATATTTCACCATTATAAAATACAATAAGCCGATCACTTAACTCCATGACTTCGTTCAAATCGGCTGAAATCAAAAGTACACCAGCCCCCTGATCTCTTAATTGAATGATTCTTTTACGTATAAACTCTGTGGCACCAACGTCAATCCCCCTGGTTGGCTGGTCGGCAATCAATAATTCCGGGTCTGAAGAAAACTCACGAGCAACTACCACTTTCTGTATATTGCCACCGGAGAGCATTTTAACTTCTTGTAAGGGTGAGCTGCATTTGATTTTGAATTCCTTTGATTGCTCTTCTGACCGCTTTTTAATGGTTTTAATGTTTAAAACACCTTTTTTACTGTAAGGCTCTTTATCATACTTATCCGAAATCAAATTATTTTCTATACTCATTTTTTCAGCCACACCATATGTCATTCTGTCTTCTGGAATATGGGATACTTTAAGTTCTCTGATTTGCTTAATGGTATAATCATTAATCATATTCCCTTTTATAGATAGTTTTCCATCTGTTAAGGGCTGCAATCCTGTTAAAACCTCTACCAGTTCTCTTTGTCCATTGCCTTCAATACCTGCTATTCCCAATATTTCTCCTGACTTTAATGAGAAAGAAACATTATTCAGAACCCATTGATCAAATTGATTTTTTTGATTTATATGCTCTACTTGTAAAATAACATCTTTGGGTTGAGCTTTATCTTTGTCAACCTTTAATATAACATCTCTACCTACCATCAAACGGGATATATCTTCTTCTGTTACATCAGAAACATTATGAACCCCAACATTTCTACCGTTTCTCATCACTGTAAGTCGATCACAAAGCTCTTTAACCTCTTTAAGCTTATGAGAAATAAATATAATGGTATGTCCTTTATCTTTTAATATCTTGAGTTCTTTAAACAATTCAATAGTTTCTTGAGGGGTTAATACTGCAGTAGGTTCATCCAAAATCAATATCTTTGCCCCTCTCAACAGCGCTTTAAGGATTTCTACTTTTTGCTTTAAACCAACAGGTATGTCCTTGACCAAAGCTCTTGGGTCCACCTTAAAGTTATACTTTTCTGCCAATTCTTCGGTTATTTGAATCGCTTTTTCTTTATCAAAGAATATTGACTTTTTAGGCTCTATGCCAAGTACAATGTTTTCAGCAATTGAAAGAGAAGGCACAAGCATAAAATGCTGGTGAACCATCCCTATACCTTTTTCAATGGCTTTATTGGATGAAGACAAATCCAGTTTTTCACCCTTGAGGACAATTTCTCCTTCTTCCGGTACATGCATCCCAAACAATATCTTCATAAGGGTAGATTTTCCGGCACCATTTTCGCCAACAACAGCATGGATTTCTCCTTCCTTGAGAGAAAAATTCACCTTATAGTTGGCAATGATTCCATTGGGATATACTTTTGTAATATCTTTCATTTCAAGAAGTTGCGTCATAAAATCACTTCCACCATAGAATTTTTATTATAAATTTTATATAAAGCCCCCTTAGAAGCTTTCACTTTTAAGGGGCTTTCATTATTGATTGATATATGTTTTTTAT
>JAKSCF010000487.1 GCA_022360735.1 Clostridia bacterium | reverse complement strand
GGCTCATCGTCAACACTGTTCTTTTATTTTCACTATCCACCTGCAGGCCTCCTTTGTTTTATTCATGCTTTACAGCTTTCACTATATTTGAAAGCATAACATAAAACCAACTTTTGTCAATATAATTACAATAAGTGTAGAATGCTTAAATAGCAAAAGGAATTTAATGGATATATGTAGAAATAAATATATAACAATTAATAAGGAGTGATATTTTGAGAGTATTAGTTATTGGAGCCGGTGGACAAGGAGGACCTTGCGCTTCCGTACTTGCAAAGGAATCGGATGTTTCAGAAATCGTATTAGGTGATATAAATTTTGATGTCGTACAAAGTGTCATTAAGAAAATTGGAAGCCAGAAGATAAAAAGCATTCAACTAGACGCCAGCTCTTATGAAAAGGTACTCATTGCGGCACAAAATATGGATGTGGTTATTGATTTGGTTATCCCTCAATTTGCACCAAACATAATGAGAGCAGCATTGGCTGCAGGGGCAAATTATGTAAATTCTGCTTTCGATACGCCATTTTGGGATCAACTTGTTCGTAACGAGCCGCTTATGCTGGACAAGGAATTTAAAGCTGCCGGACGCACTGCCCTATTGGGCTGCGGCTTAACTCCGGGCATTACAAATGTTATGATTAAATATTATTGTGATCAACTGGGTCGTGTGAAAAATGTTAAAATTCGCTGTGGGGGTAGAGCGCTGGGCAAAGAAAATTTAGTGAAGGAATGGTACCCCGGTTGGTCTCCAAAACAAGCGTTAATTGACTTTGCAACAGAGCCCAATGTATTTAGGAACAAAGCATATAAAAAGCTGCCTATTTTTAGCGAGATAGAAGAATATGACTTTTTAGAGCCCGTGAACCAAATACCGGTTGCGCATCATTCTCATGAAGAGGTCTATTCCATTCCCAGATACATCAATAAGGGCATAGGATACTGTGATTTTAAATATTACATTGATACACAAGCCGCTACATTTATAAAAACCGGTTTTACACCTGACAATGAAATATCAGTTAACGGACAAAAAATAAAACCTTTTGATGTATTAATGGCGTTAGTCACTCAACCCACTAATTATTTTATAAATGAAGATAACAAATTAGAAGGTGGTCCGACTTACTCGTTTAAGATATTGATTGAAGTGGATGGCTATAAAGATAATGAATATAAATCTTTTAAAGTTGTTATTCCTAATTTATCGGACTATCCAATTGCCTATGATCTTTTTGGAACAAGCTACATAGATATAGCTCTACCTGCTGTTATCGGAGCAAAAATGTGCATGAAAGGCATTGAAAAAGGCATTCTATTTCCAGAATGCTTAGATGCAGAAGTATTTATTGACCAAATTAGAAAAACGGGTTTACCTTTTCAATGGAAAGAAATATAAGCTTCTATAGTTCCTTTTTATGCTATATTATTAAATGTGTGATACCGGATATGGAAAGTGCACTATAAATTAAAAGCAGTCCCATAACAATATTAAATTGCTTTCTATATTTAGATAGAAACTTATTGAACAAAGAACCAAATAATGCCCAGCATGAAGTTGCCGAAAATCCTACCAAAGTTAGAAAGAATGAAAAAAAGATTAACGAAATATTTGATTTGTAATATGGAATAATAAAATTAGATATTACGGTTATACCAAAGAGTATACCTTTCGGATTTACAAACTGCATAGCCACACCGGTAACAAATGAATTTAATTTATTTCTACTTTTATTATCTTCAGATGTTTTGCTGTCATCCGTAATGTCTTCTCCTTCATTCTCTTCATCAACCGCTTCTTTGCTTTTCATGATTTTAACAGCTAAATATAACATGAACCCAGCTCCTAATATACCCATAAATGTTTTAACTTTAGGCATTAGATTAAAGAGCAGAAGATTAAAATAGCTGCACAGAATCATAATTATAAAAAAGCCTGTACAAACACCTAATATAAACTTTAAAATTCCTTTATAGCCAAATTTACTAGCATTTGCCATGGCCATAATATTATTAGGACCCGGCGTAAAGGTAACAACAAAAACATATGAAAGAAATGCCCCAAGATTAAACATAAAATATCCCCTTTTCTCATTTTTGTATGTTATAATATACAAAAAGTGCATTATAAAGCATTGCTAAGTCTATTATACAAAATGTGCGATAAAATACAATAGGGAAAGGTAAATTTTTATGGAAAATTTAAATTTTGTTATATCCATGAACCTAAAACGCATTCGTGAAGAGAAAAAACTAAGTCTTGATAAGGTTGCTCAAATGACGGGTGTTAGTAAAAGTATGTTGGGACAAATTGAAAGAGGAGAATCAAATCCAACCGTTACAACCGTATGGAAAATAGCAAATGGTCTTAAAATATCTTTTACTTCTCTTTTAAATCAGGCGCAATCAGATACGGTTATAATAAGTAAAGACGATGTAGAACCTATGCTTGAAGATAATGGAAAGTATAAATTATATCCATTTTTCCCCTATGAAGATGGCAGAAGATTTGAAGTGTATAAAGTAGAAATTGAAAAAGGCGGGTACTTAAGCGCTGAGCCACATGGACAAAATACTCAAGAATTTATTACCGTATTCGATGGTGAAGTTACAATTAGAGTAGATGACGAAGAATATACTATCAAAAAAGGAGATTCAATAAGATTTAGAGCCGATAAGTCCCATGCTTATCACAATTCAGGAGATGATTTAACAAAAGCAAGTATGGTCATATATTACCCCGAGTAATGTCAATAGCTGGTATCCTGTATAGAAACACAGCCTAAATCATTGACCCCAAAAATAAAAAGAGTTATAATATAGTTGATAATATCAACTAATATTTGTTAGGGGGATTAATATGTATAATGCACATCAAATAAGAAAAGAACTTCGTATCATTGTTAGAGAGCTGGGATTATTAAATCACAATTGTTTTAACTCAGGCATGACTTTGGTTCAGGCACATATATTAAACTACTTAGTACAAAATGAAGCAACTTCTTTTAATGAACTTTTATTACAATTGGGCTGTGATAAAGCATCATTAAGCAGAACAATCCATACTTTGGAATCAAAAAATTATGTTACAACTGAAAAGATGAAAAGTGATAGAAGAATGAAAAAAGTAAGCATCACCCCTATGGGAAGAAATGCTATTGAAAATGCTGAACATCATGCAGAAAGTTTTGTTGAAAGTATACTAAGTGTTGATAATAACCACGTGTCTAAAATTATTGATGGATTAACATTATTTCGCAATCTCATCATTAAAAAAAGCATTATGGACGATGACTCGAAAATAATATTTGAAAAATTGTCT